>JADFSQ010000050.1 GCA_022560715.1 Bacteroidota bacterium | reverse complement strand
TTGCACAGATAGGAAAGGCATTCAGGAACGAGATAGTTGCCCGTCAATTTATTTTCAGGATGAAAGAATTTGAACAAATGGAAATGCAATTTTTTGTCAAACCAGGTGAAGAAATGAAATGGTATGAATACTGGAAAGAGGAAAGGATAAAATGGTATTATTCATTCGGTTTACCGAAAGAAAAATTGCGGTTTCATGAACATTCTAACCTTGCTCACTATGCCAATGCTGCTGTAGATATTGAGTTTCAATTCCCAATGGGATTTAAAGAGATAGAAGGCATTCATTCTCGAACCGATTTCGATCTCAAGGCACATGAAAAACATTCCGGGAAAAAAATGCAATATTTTGATCCTGAAACAAATGAAAACTATGTACCCTATGTCATTGAAACTTCTATGGGACTGGACAGAATGTTCCTGGCAGTTTTGTCACATTCATATCACGAAGAAAGTCTGGAAGGTGACGTTATAAGAGTAGTACTAAAAATTCCTCCTGTAATTGCCCCTGTTAAAATCGCTGTTTTTCCCCTTGTTAAAAAAGACGGCTTACCCGAAATTGCAAGAGAAATATTCGACAATTTAAAATCCAGTTTTAATTGCCATTATGAAGAAAAAGATACTATCGGAAGACGATATAGAAGACAAGATGCCAATGGAACCCCATTTTGTATTACTGTTGATCACCCAACAGTGGAAGATAATACGGTTACTATTCGTCATCGCGATACTATGGAACAACAACGTGTAAAAATATCAGAATTGCGAGACATTATAAAACAAGAAGTAGATGTAAAAACTTGGTTGATGAAGATGTAAAAAACCTCACAGGTTTTAAAACCTGTGAGGTTTGGCAAACAGCAAAAAACATCAATGCTAATTTAAAATTGATGATTTTTGTTATATTTCAGTTGTTTTAAAATCTGTAACCAATATTAATCCCAACTTTAAATACAAGCTCTACATTACTTTCATTTGCATTAAAAAGATTTCGACCTAATCCATAATTAATTTCGCCAATAAACCCTCGTTTCGTTATCCATTTACCTCCAATACCTAAGCCAAGAGCAAAATCAGTAGTTTTATTATTTCCATTGGAAGAAAAGAGAGAGTAATTATTTTGTATAGAGTTTAGCATTCCAAAACCTTCAATAAAAAATCCAGCAGCATGTTTTTTTCCAAAATACATTCTGTAATATGGAGAAATATAATAATCAATAATGTCTTTAACATTATTATCTATTGGTAAAAAAATGGAGATGCCAACAGCAGATTCTTCATTTAAAATTCTTTCATAAGTACCTTCAAAAGCACCAAAAATTAGATAATAACCGTTAATCTTAACTTCGTTTTTCTTTAAATTAGTATCTTTCGCCACATTGTCTTGAGCATTAGCAGTAAGAATAGAAAGCATTAAGAACGATAATAATATTGTATTTTTCATATATAAGTTGCTTTAGGTTTTTGTTTATACCGCAAATATTATACCTAATAAAGATGCAATATTTTTTAAAAGGTTGCGTAAGAAAATTCATAAATATTAAGAATTTAAAAATAAGTCTTCAACTGTACAGTTTTATATAAATGGGTAGGTTTGAATTATTTTCAACCACTACTTTCTTTGGAAGCTTGGTTATTATTTTGCCGTTTTCTAAAACTGAAACTTCTTCTACCTGTACCTTTAGTAATGCTTCAACAGACCGTTTTACCTTATTCATGGCAGCTTCCTGGAATAATTCGCCTACTATATAAAACAGCATTACTGCAACACCTTCTTCATAAGATCCAATTATAAAAGCACCAAGTGTGGCGACAGACATTAAAACAAACTCGTTGTAAATGTCTCCTTTCACAACTAATTTAGCTGCTCTTAATACAATAGTAGCGCCAACTATTATATAGATAATACTAAACCAGATTAATGGAACAGGTGGCTTAAAAAACGAGGAGTCAAAAAGGTCTAGACCTATTCCCAGCAATAAAAAAAATAACCCGGTTATTGGAGCTAAGTATGCCTTATTTATTTTAGTAGCTTTATTAGTTTTAGGAGTTTCTTGAATAAAATCTATAGCGCATGCAGTACCTTCTTCGCATTGGTGTTCTTTATTCATTTAATATTTTGCTTTTGAAAGTGTTCAAAATAAAATAGTTATCTGGATTTGTCTATGTTGTTCTTATAGATAAGTCCACGTTAAATTTTGTTTTCTTTAGGTTTATCTCTTTTCATTTAAAAAAATCGTCCAATACAATCTCAGAATCAGATATTTCGATTGAATATTCGTTTTCTAAAAGACCATAGTTTGTAATAAACGTATTAAATACTTGTTTTTTAGTTTTTGTGTATTCAATAAATCGTTGTTTTCGTTCAATTAATTCTCGTGCATATTTTTTATCTATTTTAAAAGAAGCACCATAATATTTTATTTCGCATAGGTTAATAACAGCATCTTTTCTGTCTATAATTAAATCTATTTGAAATCCTTTTTCTTGCTTATTTCCCGTAACTCTAATACTCGAAGTTTCGGTATAGACCGAAGAAATTCCCATTTTTTCTTTAATCTTATCAATATGCCTAAAACATACGTTTTCAAAGGCGTAACCTGTCCATATTTTATAGGTTTGACTGGAAGAAATCTGATTCCACATACCTTTGATGTATTTTCTATTTGGTTTCATAAAGCGGTGAAAAAAGATAGAAAACTCATCGTTTAAACGATATAATACGCCTCTTTTTTTTCTTCCGAAGGGAATAAATTCGGTAATGAAACCCGATAATAGCAAGTCGTCTATTGTTCTATTATAAGTTCCGCCTGCTTTAATTTTGCTTTGTGAGATAATCTCTTTTCTGGTTAAACCTGATGTTTTTTTTGCAAGTACACCTACTACCAATTCGTGATGATGCGCATTACTAAACAATGCTTTGTAAAGGTTGTTGTATTCATTTTTTAGCATTCCTTTATTTGAAAAACAAATACGCTCTATGGCAACTGATGCGATTTCTCCTTTTTTTATTTGCTCTAAGTAAAAAGGCACACCGCCAAAAGTCATATACAATTTCGTGATTTCTTGATTATTTAAATTAATTTTTAAACTTTTTAAAAACGCTTTCGTTTCTAATAAACTAAAAGGTTTTAGGTTTATAATATTTGTTAATCTATTGTGAAGACCTCCTTTGTCGTTTACAATTTTTTTTGTAAGCCAAGAACTTGCCGAACCGCAAACAATTAAAATAAAATGCTTTTCTTTTGAAAGATAATCGTTCCATAAATGCGCTAATAATTGTAAAAATCGAGAGCGCTCGGTAACAACCCAGGGCAATTCGTCTATAAAAATTACTCTTTTGGTTCTTTTATCGAGTGCTAAAAGGTGTGTTTTTAATTGCAAAAATGCTTCTTGCCAACTTTTGGGTATGGCAATTGTTGGTGTATTTGTAAATTCAGATAACTTTATTGCAAAATTGTTTAACTGCTCCTGTTGATTTGCATTTTGTATTCCTGTTATTCTAAAACATATATTTTTTTTAAAGAAAGCATCTATCAAATATGTTTTTCCTATTCTTCTCCTGCCTGTAATTGCAAGAAATGAAGATTTGTTTTTTTTCAAAATAGCTTCTAATATACTTGTTTCTAACTCTCTGCCTATCATTTTAAATTATATTTAATGTCAAAAATACAATTTATACTTGGATTTATCTATGTATTATTGATATATAAATCCACATTAAAAATATTATACTTGGATTTATCTATGTTATTTTGATAGACAAATCCATCTTAAATATTTTAATGCTCACTACATTTATCACAAGTACCTTTTACAACCAAATTAACATTCTTTGCAACATAACCTTTAGGTAAATTGATTTGTGGAATTTTATAATCTGTCAAACATACTGTTTCATTGCATTTCGCACAATGAAAGTGCAGATGCAAATCAGTTTCTATTTCACAACTACAGTTTTCTTCGCATAAAGCATATTTAGTAACTCCTGTACCATCATCAATTTTGTGAACTATCCCTTTTTTCTCGAATGTTTTTACAGTTCTATATAGGGTTGTCCTATCTGAGTTGTCAAAGTAATCTTCAATGTTGGTTAAGCTCGCTGCAGCTTTTTTATTTAATAAAAAGTGTAAAACCAACAAGCGCATAGCTGTTGGTTTTACATTGTTTTGTTCTAATATTTCCTCTAAATATCTCATAAATAAATATTTAATTTTTCATTTTCTGTTTTTAAAAAACTATGCTTAATGACCATGTTCTTCAAACTCACCTTTATTTAATTCGGCATTAACATAGTATGCTCCTTTTATGACAACTACTGTATTTTCAGAGATTGGCTTAATAAAAACCACTTCAGAGTATCCTAAATCTGATATTCCTTTATTTATCTGAATTTTTTCAAATTCCACATCATTTTCATTCTTTTTCTTCAGAATAAAAATATAATCCAAGCCATTTTCATGTACAAAAGCCCCATCGGGCAATGCATCAACGTTTTTACTGTCAATAATTATTCTAGCTTCCACAAACATTCCTGTTAGTAAGCTTTCATGAGTTCCTGTAATTTTAGCATGAACTTTAACTGCACGCGTATTCATATCGAATGCTCTTCCTAAAGCAAAAATTTCGGCCTCATAAATTTTATCTGGTTTTGTAGTTAAGGCAAATGTTATTTTTTGACCTACTTTTGTCTTATCTATATCTTTTTCAAATACTTTTAAACCAATGTGTAGGTGTTCATTGTCAACAATTTCAAACATTTCTTGTTCAGGTACAATAGATTTACCAATATTAATTTCAATTTTTTGTATATAGCCTTTAATTGGTGCTATTACCGGAATTGCTGAAGTAATTTTGCCATTTTCAAGAGTTGAAAAATTAATTCCCATAAGTTGTAATGTTGCTCTAGTAGCACTTAATTCTGCCTTTCCTTCAAAATAAATCGCTTCAGATTCTTGAAATGCTCGTGCAGATGTAATACCATCTTTTAAAAGTTCTTTTTTGCGTAAATAATCTTTTTCAAAAAAAGATAGGTTACTTTTTGCCGACAAATAGTCGCGCTGCATGGTAATAAACTCCGGATTATTTAAACGTGCCAAAATCTGTCCTTTTTTTACGAAATCGCCTTCTATTACAGTTACGCTTTGCACTCTACCGCCAATTATAGCACTTACACTTGCCTTTTTTTGTGGTGGTAATTCTAATTGGCCATTTACTTTTAATGAGGTTCCCAAGTTTATTTGTTGAATTTCACCCAATTCCACATCCATTACTTTCATCTGAGTTAGTTGAAGAGATATTTTATTTGATTCTTCCCCTTCATGTTCACCTTCTTCTTTATGATCCTCACTATTAATATTCTCTAAATTTTGTTTTGAGGTATTTTTTCCACAACTAACTACTAAAAGTAACAGTAATATCATTGTACTTATTTTTAATATATTTTTCATTTTTTATAATTTTATGTGTCGATGTTTTAATGTTTTAATCTACTTATGTTTATAGGTGTTAAGGAGAGAATATTTAATTATTCATTCCTCATTATTCATCTATTGTATCATTGTACTCTTAATTATATTTTCCAGTTAAATAGTTTATTTCGTTTATGGTTTGATTGTATAGGTTTAACCTGTCCAGATAATCTCTTTTAATTTGAACAGCTTGTTCTAAATTGGCTATATACTCTACATAACCAATTTCTCCTTCTTTATAGGCTGTATTTGCAGAAGAAAATAACTTATCGGCCAATTGTAATCCGTTGGTTTCATAATACAATAATGAAGCCTTGTGTTTTTGGTATTCCTGAAGATTACTTTGTAATACTGAATTTATTTCTAATTTAGTTTGTTCGTAATTCAGTTGAGCGATTTCGGTATTTTTCTTGGCTGCCTGTGTTTTTCCTTTTTGAGACCAGAAAAATATAGGTACTTTTACACCAATTTTAAAGCCTGAAAAATTCTTTACGCCTTCAATTTGTTGTTTAAAATAACCTGCTGATAAATCGGGTAAAAATTGTGCTTTTTCAAGCTTGTGTTGTTTTTCTGAAACGGTTACAATCTGTTCGTGCAGATTTAAGAGTGCATTTTCGCCTTCAGTATTTTTTGTTGAAAATTCTATTTTTTGTAAATCATTGTTAATAATAGAAACTACATCTTCAACGTTTAGCAAGAATTGTAATTGCTGTCTTAAATTTTCAACATCTAATCCGGCTTCTAATTTTAAGAGTCTAATTTCTTCTCGTTTACCTTCTGCCACTATTTTTTGGATTAAGTTGGATTCTCCAAGCTCAAATCTTTTTTTTGCAATAATGGCAAAGTTTTGAAACTCTTTTTCTAACTCTGTGATTAAATTAAGTTTGCTTTTTGCAAACCCTAACTTCAAATATGTACCTCTTACTTTACGTTCTAAATTGTTTTTCTGAAAAGTTAAAGATGCTTCACTCAAAACAATTCTTTGTTTTTGTAATTTAGATTGTGTTCCATAAATAGTTGGAAACTTAAAATCTTGAGATATGTTCCATTCATAATCTTGCTGTTGAGCGTTTATTTGTCCTTTTTTATATGAAACGCTCATTTTTTCTAGATCGAATGCAGATTTTTTAAGACTTTCTTGTTTCTCAATTTCCAGATGAGCAGCTTTAACACTTGGATTATTTTCGAAGGCAATAGTAACGGCTTCTTCAATAGTAATTCCTTGTGAGATTTGTTGTGCCTGAATTGAATTTGTACTAAAGAAAGTTAAAAACCCAATAAGTAAGAGTGTTGCTATTGATGTATTTATTTTATTCATTTTTTTATCTTTTCTTTTTTTTAATCTGTTTTCTACGATATAGTATAAAACAGGAACTACTAATAAGGTTAATAAAGTAGATGATATCAGGCCTCCAATTACAACAGTTGCCAGAGGTCTCTGCACTTCTGCACCTGCAGATGCGGAAATTGCCATAGGTACAAAGCCCATAATAGCAGCAACTGCTGTTAGTAAAATTGGACGTAATCGCTCCTTAGTAGCTAATAATATTCGTTCTTTTATATCTGTAAGTCCTTCTATTTTTAAGCTGTTAAACCTGCTAACCAAGACCAATCCATTTAAAACAGCTACACCAAATAATACTACAAAACCAACTCCTGCCGAAATACTAAAGGGCATATCCCGTAACGACAAACTAAAAATTCCTCCAATAGCTGCAAGTGGAACTGCCATATAAATCATAGCGGCTTGGCTTACAGAATTTAAAGCAAAATAAAGGAATATAAAAATTAAGAATAAGGCTATAGGTACTACTATCAACAATCGTTCTTTTGCACGTTTTAGATTTTCAAAAGAGCCTCCGTATTCAATAAAATAACCATCCGGAAGGTTTAATTGTTCATCTAATTTTTGTTGTATTTCTTCAACCATAGACTCCACATCACGTCCTCTCACATTTACACCTACCGAAACTCTGCGGTAAGTATTATCACGAGATATTTGCATGGGTCCTGGTTTGTAGCTAATATCTGCTAACTCTTTAAGTGGAATTTGAGTATCTGAATTTGGTAAATCAACAAATAGATTTCGCAAATCGTTTATACTTTGTCTGTATGCGCTAGAAAAACGTACTACAAGGTCGAAGCGTTTTTCGCCTTCAAAAATTATTCCAGCATTTGCTCCTGCAAAAGCGGTACTAATATAACTATTCAACTTATCTATAGTTAAACCGTACTTTGCCAATTTTGAACGTTGATAGATTACCGTTATTTGCGGCAAACCATCGGTAGCTTCAGCTCTCACATCGCTTGCACCATCAACAGTTTTTATAATTCTTGCCATTTCTTCTGCTTTTGCCGCAAGAATGTCTAAATCTTCTCCATAAATTTTTATAGCCACGTCCTCACGAACACCTGTAAGCAACTCATTAAATCTCATTTCAATAGGCTGTGTGAAAATAAAGTTAACTCCAACAATGACTTTGAGTTTTTCTTTTATTTTTTCTATCAATTCTGCCTTTGTTGAAGCAGAAGTCCATTTATTCCTATCTTTTTCAAGAATGATAAAAGAATCGGCAATATCCATTGGCATTGGGTCTGTAGGAATTTCAGAAACACCAATTCTCGCTACCATTGTTTTAACTTCTGGAAAATTGGAAATAATAATATTTTCTACATCTTTAGATACCTTAATAGATTCAGACAAAGAACTTCCCGGTTTCATGATAATCTGCATAACTATATCTCCTTCGTCTAACTTTGGGATAAATTCTCCTCCCATTGTTGAAAATATATATCCTGAAAATACAAACAATACAACTGCCATTGTTATTATTGTTTTTCTGAATTTCAATGCTCTTTTAATTAATGGTTTATAAACTTTGAAAATTCCGTTCATCATTTTATCACTGAATCTTGTTAACCTGTCTTCAATATTGGTAAACCAAGTTCGTTTTTCTTGATCTGTAGGTTTCATAAATAATGAAGCCATTACCGGAACATAAGTCAGGCATAACAATAATGCACCGAGTACTGCAAAACCAAAAGTAAACGCCATAGGGCGGAACATTTTTCCTTCAACTCCTGTTAAGAATAATATTGGGGTAAATACGATTAAGATTATTAGCTGTCCGAAAAATGCAGAGTTCATCATCATACTACTGGATTTGTAGCTTAATTCATCCATTTCTTCCGAAGTAAAATCAGATTTATTTTTCTTGATTCTTTTTTCAATATGATGTACGGTTCCTTCTACAATTATTACGGCTCCATCTACTATAATTCCGAAGTCAATTGCTCCTAACGACATTAAATTTGCCCATACTCCTGTGGCTTTCATTAAAATAAAAGCGAATAACAAGGATAATGGAATTATAGATGCTGTAAGTAAACCACCCCGCAGGCTACCTAGTAGTAATACCAAAACAAATACTACGATTA
>JADFSQ010000049.1 GCA_022560715.1 Bacteroidota bacterium | reverse complement strand
TGAAAGAACCCGACAAAGAGAAAGACGACCGCGATACCATAGAGTTGTGTCTTCGTATTATCCTCCTCACCCGTTCGCTCTTTTCGATCTGACCGGGACCGCCAATCACTAAATCCAGACCGGCTTTAATCATCCGCTTCATCGTTTGCCACTGCTTCGCGTACTTGCCGCCACTGGCAAAGTCGATTCCACCCAACACGATTCCGTCGTGGAACCGAATGGGAATCAGATTGAGAGTTAGTCCTGATTGCAGAGCGCGTTCATAACGAACCAAAAGCGATGTTTCATTGCCGACACCTGGGGTGAACGTAATCTGCGGAACCCCGTCATTGTCCCGACCGCTGGGATAGTAACCTACCGGGGCCGCAGACGTAGAGACCGTGACTCCACCGTATCGTGCGGCGTACCAACGATCAAAATACTTGAGATCATCAATCATCTGGTTATCCCATAGACCGATTTCTTTAAACTCTCTGAAATCTTATTAACCTTTGCAGTTTGTTGTTTTATAAGAGTTTGTTTTGATGAACTTATCGCAGCTGCTTGTTTTGAAACAGGAATAACCAAATTCTTCCCAACCTTAATTACTTTCCCAGGTCCTGTAGTTGCTAATAGAAGCTCTCCTACTAATGCGGATGCTTCTTGTCCTGGAATTATGGAAGGTTGGGCTCCTGGAAGTCCAAAAGCTTGTTTTAATGTTTCTTTAACTTATACAGAAAATGCTTCAACTCTTATTTAGCAAAAGCATCTTTTTGAACCAGAGTTACTGCCTTTTGTAAAATGAGATTATTTGGATAAGTAACCAAATCGCCATTTTCTAAACGTAAATGCAGCTGAAACGCTCTAATGTCTTCAATAATGGCTTCTATAGGAAAGTCTTTATCATGGATTTTTATTTTGTCGCCAACTTTATAAGGAAAGGAAAAGAACATTATTATTCCAGATGTTATATTACTTAAAATAGACCAAATCGCGAATAAGGCGATTCCTAAAATTGCAAAAAAGGAAGAGAATAAAATAACAAGCTGTTCAATTTCAATGCCTAAAATAAAAGATTCAATAAGTGATCCAATAAGAAACAATGCTACTGTGGCATAACGTTCAATAAGTTTAACACGAGCAACAATTATATTACTTCGCTTCCCAATTCGGCGTAAAATAATTTTAAAAATTATATTTATAATAAAAAGTATCCCAAAGAGAATTACAGTATTTATTATTTCTGGTTGATGTTTTAAAAAAAATGTTTCCATAATTAATAAGTTATAAGAAACAAAGATAATATAGTTGTTAAAATTACAATCTAATTAAGTTGAAGAGTTTTTCGTAAAACTTCATCTTTATTATGGGTTTTTTTCCAATATGGAGATTTAATTGTAACCAGTTTAGTTGCTTTAGTGGTTAGGAGTTTTGCATTGGAACCGAAACCACTTTTAAAAGTTTCTTCCCAACCTGAAATAACATAAGGAAATTCTGAATTGAAATTAATGATTAATGTTCGGTTCAAATCTGGATATGAAATCGTATAAGTAGTATCAGTAAGTATTGCAGATGCTTCATAAGCCTTTAAATCTATATGACCAAATCTTATATATTCAAGTGAAGGAATAATTTGTAAGTTTCCAGTTGGCAATTTCTTGGGATCGATTTTTAGTTGTGTCCAAAGTTCGTTTTCTAATATAGCTTTATCTACATTGAATAATTCATCTGCTTCCCCTTGAAAATAGGAATGTGAGATAATTTCAAAATCATTTCTATTATTAAGTTGCATATATACATGACCACACCATTCTTGTATAGAGGACGACACTTTTATGGCATGTTGATTATTTGCAACTGGGTAAAAGGTACTCTGCATTACGGAATAGGGATAAATTCCTGTATTAAATTTTTTTGTTGCATTGAGTTTTAAAACTGAAATATTTTCAGGGTTTTCTTGATTTGCTTTAACTTGAATGTTGGGTAAGAAATCTTCAGTTACATAAATTAAAACAGCATGGCCTTCACGAATTTCACCATAACGAGCTTGTTCTAATTTGTACGATGTAATTTCTGCTTCACCAGCAAACCAATAGTCTTTAAATTCTTGCGATAATTCTTTTGTTGGTGTCTTTGTTTTAATAGCTAAGTAATTTGTTTTAATACTGGTTTCAGTATCAGATTTTGACGCGTTTTTAGTCTCACAAGATAAAAATAGTAACATGCCAAAAGCAATTGTGATATTTAGGTTTTTTCTCATTTTTAAAGCGTAATAAATATCTAATAAATTTAAGATGTTATTTTGAATTTACAATGTCATTTAACATTTTGTAAACTAAATGTACAGGCAACCCCATAACATTAAAAAAAGAACCTTCAATTTTAGTAACACCAATAAACCCAATCCATTCTTGAATACCATAAGCTCCAGCTTTGTCTAATGGGTTGAAGTTTTTAATATAATACCAAATTTCATCATCGCTCAAATTTTTAAAAGTAACTTTAGTAATATCGTGTACAATTTTTTGTGAAGTTTTTGTTGTAAAGCATATAGAAGTAATAACTTCATGAGTTTTTCCACTTAAAGATAAAATTATATCGAAAGCTTCTTGCTCATTTTTTGGTTTTCCAATGGCAGTTTGGTTTAACCAAACAATAGTATCGCTTGTTATGAGAATGTCATCATCCTTTAGTTCTTTTTCAAAAGGCACAGATTTTAATTGAGCGAGATAATCGCTTATTTCAAAATGCACTAAATCTTCTGGATAGATTTCTTTAATTGGCTTCAATCTAATTTCAAAATCTAACCCTAGATCTTTAAAAAACTCTTGACGTCTTGGCGAACCTGATGCCAGAATAATAGTGTAATCTTTAAGTTTTTCGTTCAGCATTAGTTAATATGAATAAATTTGAATTTATAAAGTAATAATGACAAAACCCCAAAAAACAGTATTAATTTAAGCACATTCGAAAGCTGATGTAATTTCTTTTTGGTATTCGCACTTAAAATTTTAAACGTAAAATAGAGTAGAGGCGCAACAATAAATAACAGGAAATAACCTACTGCTATTTGCTGTTTATATAAAAATGTGACAACATAGTAAACAATTGTAAACAGTGGTATAAATGATAAAACAAATAAGACTGTTTTAGCTTTGTTTTTGCCAATTACAATTGGAAGTGTTCTCATATCAGCTTTAGTATCGCCTTCAAAATCTTCAATATCTTTAATTATTTCCCGCAATAAATTAATCGTAAAAGCAAACAATGCATAATTAATTAAAATTTTAAATATGGCTAACTGTGTTTGCTGATTTTCAGAGGTAATAGCTGGTATTAAATCGAACAAACCAACAATAATAATACTCAATGCAACCAAAACAGAAACGACTATATTACCAATAAGGAAAGTTTGTTTTAGAGATGTGCTATACACATAAAGCAAAGCAGAAGTAAAAATAAATAGTGCTGAAAACCCCGTTTTATCTATAAGATTGGAAAGATAAAAACCTATGCAAACACCAATAATAGTTAGCGCTAAAAACAGATTAAAAGCTTTAGTTTCGGAAATAGATTTACTAACAATCACTTTTTCGGGCTTATTAATTAAATCGGTATCAATATCGTAAATATCATTAATAATATTTCCTGCTGCTGCAATGCAAAGGGTTGCCATAACAAGCAATGAAAACCCAATACCATTTAGTGTAACATCAATATTAAAAGGTTGAAACAATGCATATTTAATGAGCACTTGCACAAATGCAATTAGAAGTAAATTTTCCCAACGAATGAGGTTTAAAAAATGAATCATTTAGTTGTTTTGTTTCTTAAAATACTGATTGTTTCGCAAACTAAATAGAACGCTGATAACGCTGATTTTTATGATAAAATATGATTACTGCAAACTGAATACTGCAAACTGCGACTTATCCCGATAGCTATCGGGACTGTCAACTGTGGACTTTTTTTCAGTCATACTTCGCATCAAAATTCCCATCCCATTTATCCTGTACTTTAAGCACTTGTTCAATCACATCGCGAACAGCACCTTTGCCTCCTTTTTTATGAGATATGTATTTTGATAACTCTTTTATTTCCGGAGCAGCATCTTGCGGACAACAAGGTAAACCAACGAGTTTCATAACAGGAACATCTGGAATATCGTCTCCCATATACAGTACGTTTTCAGCTTTAATATTATAGATGTCGAGATATTCTTCAAGTTGTTCAATTTTGTTATGTGCACCAAGGTAAATATCGGTGATTCCTAATCCTCGTAAACGAATACGAACACCTTCATTAGAACCTCCGGAAATTACACAAACATTAAACCCGTTATCAACAGCGGTTTTTAGTGCGTAACCATCTTTTATATTCATTTTCCGAAGCATTTCACCTGAAGTAGTAATGGCGACAGTACCATCTGTGAGAACACCATCTACATCAAAAATAAACGTAGTAATATGTTGCAGATATTCTTTATAGCTTTTTTCCATGTGTTTGCTGAATTGATTTTGTGATAAGTTCGTAAATTTCTTTATGGATATTTTTATCGAGAGCTTTTAAATGTTTCTTCAAGGTTTTTTTGTCATTGCGTTTTGCTGGCCCGGTTTGTGCTAAATATGGTGATATGGTATCAATTTTAGTTGCAGTTTCTTTGATTAGTGGTTTTAAAATATTAAAATCAACACTTTTAGATTCTGCAATTTCATGTCCAATACGATACATTTGATTGGTAAAATTATTAACAAAAACCGCGGCAAGATGTAATGCAGCTCTTTGTTCGCTATTCACTCTATAACTTTTGCTTCCTATTGATGAAGCCATTTCTTTAAGGATATTAAAATTAGTTTTATGCTCAATTTCAATACAAAAAGGTACGGTTTTAAAATTTAAGTCTGTATTTTTAGAAAAGGTCTGCAATGGATATAGTACACCACGTAGATGTTTTTTGTCAAGTTGATGCAGACTTACACTTCCAGAAGTGTGGACTACCAATCTGTTTTCAAACATGAGTTGAGACGAAAGCTGCGAGATAGCATCGTCATTTACAGCAATAATGTAAACATCTGCGTCTTTTAGTTGAGATATATCGTTGGTTATTTCAACATTATTTTTAAATGGCTGAAGTGGGTTTAAACTTCTGTTAAACCATTGATTTACAACAATATTTTCAGCGTTATTAAAAGCTTTAAATAAGTGTATAGCAACATTTCCTGCTCCTAGTAAAACAACTGAAATCATACTGCTAAAATAAGCATATAATTTTCAACTCATTTAAAAATCTCCAAACTTAAACTATGCACAAGAAATAGTTACATTATGCGTGTGTCCATCTCCTGAAGTTGAGTTTACAGAAATTTGCTGGTTGCTTTTAAGTGTATTAAAATTACCTGCACTAACAGTAACACTATGAGAATGATTTCCACTACCCCTAATGTTATATGTTTTCTCAACACCAGCATTAACATCAGCACTGGAAACTGTTATACTGTGTCCATGATTACTACTTATAGAACTGTTTGTGCCATTCGCCAGGCAATCCGGGTTACCACCAGTAGAGTTAGAATCATCTGAAGATGAAGAGCAGCTTAATAAAGCATAAGCCGGCACCGCCAAAAGTAAAGCGCCAGCTGTTTTTCTGATAAAAGTTTTTCTGTCCATTATATTGCAATTTTTATGGGTTATTGAGTTACTTTTGTAACAAGGTTTAAGATACATAAAATCCATATATTTTTTGTTAAAATATTGAATTTTAACATAGTGGGCTTTGTTGAAAAACGTTGAATTAATATAATTGATTAATGAAAAGTGATATTAAAACCAGAGAGGATGTATTCTTATTAGTGTCCACATTCTACAAAAAAGTTAGAAAAGATGTGATATTAGCAGCTTTTTTTAATAATATTAAAGATTGGGATGAGCATCTGCAAAGACTAACCAACTTTTGGGTATCTAACTTATTTTTAAAAACCAAATACCTTGGCAATCCTTTAGACATACACGTGAAAGTAGATAATATGCATTGCAATACGATTTCACAAGAACATTTTGGGCAATGGATGAACTTGTGGTATCGAACTATTGATGAGCTCTTTGAAGGAGAATATGCAAATATGGCTAAGAACAGAGCACGAAAAATGAGTACCTTTTTATATTTAAAAATCTTTGAAACCAGACAGGCAAACAATAACATATAATTAGGATTTTTGTCCATTAAAAACCATCTAAAATAATTATATTTGCACGACTAAAAAAGATGCTTTTGTTATGCTAAAGAAACTTATTAATATTCTATTTTCCAATCGACTTACTGCTGTTTTATTTATTGTTTTTACTGTAGCAATGATAACAGGAACATTCATGGATGCCGAACAAGAGACATCTCCCACAGCATATTCCAGAACACTCATTTACAATTCCTGGTGGTTTGAAACCATTATGGTCTTTTTTGTTATTAATTTTGCTGGAAATATTTTCCGCTATCGTTTGTTACGAAAAGAGAAATGGGCAACGCTTACCTTACATATTGCTTTTATCTTTATTCTGCTCGGTGCATTTATAACACGTTATATTGGTTATGAAGGGATGATGGCTATTCGCGAAGGTGCTACTGAAAATGTGTTTTTATCGCAAAAAACATATTTAACCACTTATATCGATGGCGATTTAATAATAAACGGACAACAACAACGTCGTGTTAAATATTATGAAACCGATTTCTCGCCTCGTTTAAATAATAAGTTTAAACGCAAAACAGATTACAACAATCAACCAGTTACCATAGAACTTCAGGAATTTATTGCTGGTGCCGAAGAAGATATTGTTCCTGACGATTCTGGCGAATACTATTTAAAAATGGTTGAAGCAGGTGCTTCTGGACCTCACAATCACTTTTTAAAAGTAGGACAAGTACAAAGTATTCATAATGTACTTTATGCGTTAAACAAGCCAACTGATGGTGCAGTAAATATTATCTATACTGATAGTAGTTTAACTATTCAGTCACCTTTTGACGGTGAGTTTTTAACTATGGCAACTGGAGCACAAGGGAAATTGGTAAAGGACAGCATTCAACCATTACTATTGCGTTCTAGATATATTATTGGCAATCAAACCTTGGTATTTCCTAAACCTGTAATTAAAGGGGTTTTTGATGTGGTTAAAAAATCAGAAATATTAAGAAACGATGAAGATGGTATTGTACTTAAAGTAACTGCTAATGATGAAACTAAAATTGTAAAACTTTTAGGAGGAAGAGGCACCAACAATGCTTTTAAGCAAGTTTCTATTGGAGGTTTGGATTTTGCATTTAAGTATGGATCAAAAATAATAGAATTACCGTTTAGTATAAAACTCAACGATTTTATTGCTGAAGTGTATCCGGGAACAGAAAACAGCTATTCGGCATTCGAAAGTAAAGTAACGGTTTTAGACGAGCAGGAAGGCGATTTCGATTTTCACATTTATATGAATAATATTTTGAATCATCGTGGATATAAATTTTTTCAATCGGGATTTGACCCAGACAGAAAAGGAACGATACTTTCTGTAAATCATGATACTTGGGGAACAAGAATCACTTACCTGGGCTACTTTATGTTGTTTTTCGGATTATTATCTATCCTGTTTGCCAAGCATACGCGCTTTGATGATTTACGAAAGCAATTAAAAACGGTTAAAGCTAAAAAGACAAAATTATTATCTGTATTCTTTATCGCTTTTGCTTTAACAATTCAAGCACAAGAACAGCAGACGGAAGATGATGCACATAATCATAGCCGAATTACAAAAACGCAAGTAGATTCTATTTTAGAGGCAAATATTACTTCAAAAGAACAAGCCGATAAATTTGGTAAACTGGTAATTCAGGATATTGGAGGACGTATGATGCCTGTAAACACCTATGCTTCACAATTACTGCGTAAATTAAGTAAACATGATAGTTATGAAGGTTTTGATGCTAACCAAATATATTTATCGATTCAGGAAAGTCCAACGTTTTGGTATAATGTGCCTGTTATTTATTTAAAGCTAAAGAAAAGTGATACTATAAGAACTTTAATAGGTCTTGATAAATCTGAAAAATATGCCACTTTAGCACATTTTTTTGATGATATAGGACGCTACAAATTAGCACCTTATCTGGAAGATGTTTATAATACACAAGTGCCAACTGCAATTCAAAAAGAATTTAGAGAGGCAGACCAGCGCGTAAATTTATTGTATAATACGATTGGAGGTAATTCGCTGAAAATATTTCCACTTCCTGACAACGAAAACAATAAATGGATATCGACACCAGAATACAAAACAGGTAATTATAAGATTCAAGATTCATTATACGGAAACTTTATAAATTCAGGATTTAAAATGTATTTGTACATGTTAAATCAGGATAAAATTTCAGGTAATTTTACCGAAAGCGATAAACTTTTACAAGCCATTAAAAAGACACAACATAAGTATGGCTATGAGGTAATGTTGAGCGACGACAAAATAAATACGGAAGTGTTTTATAATAAATACGATATTTTCAAAAAACTTTTTAGTTGGTATATGTACTCTGGAACCTTAATGTTCATAATGTTGATAATTCAAATATTCAGAGATAGAAGTAAGGCGATAAATGTAACGGTTAAGAGTTTTAAATATATCATTTATGGGCTGTTTATTCTCCATACTTTAGGTCTTATAACACGTTGGTATATCTCTGGTCACGCACCTTGGAGTGATGCTTACGAATCTATGATTTATGTAGCTTGGGCAACAATGCTCTTTGGATTGGTATTTGGGCGAAAGAGCGATATTACATTAGCCTCTACAGCTTTTGTAACATCAATGATATTAATGATTGCCCATTGGAACTGGATGGATCCAGCCATTGCAAATCTTCAACCTGTTTTAGATAGTTATTGGCTTATGATTCATGTGGCGATTATAGTTGGTAGTTACGGACCATTTACATTAGGAATGATTCTGGGTGCTGTAACATTATTACTTATGGTTTTTACTAACGAAAGCAATAAAGAGAAAATGTGGCTTAACATAAATGAGCTTACAATAGTTGCCGAAATGTCATT
>JADFSQ010000048.1 GCA_022560715.1 Bacteroidota bacterium | reverse complement strand
TAAATTCAGCATGATCTTGAGATGTTTTTAACAATTATTTACAATTTTATGACATTACTTCAGCAACTTTCTTGCCGATCTCTGCTGGAGAATCTACAACATGAATACCACATTCTCGCATAATTCGTTTTTTTGCTTGTGCAGTATCGTCACTTCCACCTACAATTGCTCCTGCGTGTCCCATTGTTCGACCTGCAGGTGCAGTTTCTCCGGCTATAAAACCTACAACAGGCTTTTTACTTCCACTTGCTTTATACCAATGAGCTGCGTCACTTTCTAATTGTCCACCAATTTCACCAATCATTACAACACATTCTGTTTCAGGATCGTTAATCAACATTTCTACAGCTTCTTTAGTTGTCGTTCCAATAATTGGATCTCCTCCAATTCCAATTGCAGTTGTAATTCCTAAACCTTGTTTTACAACTTGATCGGCAGCTTCATACGTTAATGTTCCTGATTTTGAAACAATACCAACACTACCTTTTTTAAACACAAATCCTGGCATAATGCCAACTTTAGCTTCGCCTGGAGTAATCACTCCTGGGCAATTTGGACCAATTAAACGACAGTCTTTATTTTTGATATAATCGGCTGCTTTAATCATATCTGCAATTGGAATCCCTTCGGTAATTGTAATAATTACTTTAATTCCTGCATCTGCAGCTTCCATTATGGCATCTGCAGCAAAAGCTGGTGGCACAAAAATAATAGTGGTATCTGCTCCTACTTCTTTTACAGCATCTTTTACTGTATTAAAAACGGGTCTGTCTAAATGTGTTTGTCCGCCTTTTCCTGGAGTCACTCCTCCTACTACATTTGTTCCGTATTCTATCATTTGTGTGGCGTGAAACGTGCCTTCACTTCCCGTAAAGCCTTGAACAATAATCTTTGAATTTTTATTTACTAAAACACTCATTGTTTCTAATTTTAAAATGATTTTTATTATTGAACTTATCTTGACTTTTTCTATTTCCTAAAAAATGGCTTAAATTCGCCCATATTTCGTTACTTCTCTTGTTTATAGCGATGCTATATCTTTTAAAAAGTGCCTTATCTGGACAAATTTAATCTCATTTTCGGTTAAAAACAAAAAGTCAAGATGAGTTCATTCTTTATTCTTTAATTTTTCCAAAATTTCTGGAATTTTTCTGATGTAAGCCATTTGCTTAAACCTTTCTCTTGCTTCAGAAGCTGGAGATCCAAAATAGGTTTTATTTTCTTCAGTAGAAAAACCTAAACCAGATTGTGCATATATTTCAGTTCCTTTTGCTATGGTTATTCCGCTTTTAACGCCTACTTGTCCCCAAAGTGTAACATTATCTTCAACTATAACACAACCAGCAATACCAGTTTGAGAAGCTATTAAACAGTTTTTGCCAATTACAGTATCATGAGCAATTTGAACTTGATTATCTAATTTAGAACCCTCACCAATAATTGTATCGTTAGTAACTCCTCTATCAATAGTACAAACAGCGCCAATATCTACATTGTCTTCAATGACAACTTTTCCACCAGATAATAATCTATCAAAGCCTTCTTCTCTTTTTTTATAATAGAATGCATTTGCACCTAAAACTGTTCCTGAATGAATAGTAACATTATTTCCTATAATCGTGTCGTCGTATATGCTTATGTTAGAATGAATTACACAATCATTACCAATAACAACATTATTACCAATAAAACAATTGGGCTGAATTATAGTGTTCTTGCCAATTTTTGCTGTGTTAGAAATATTTAATTCAGAAGGTAGAAAAGGCTTAAAATGATTAGTTAACACATTAAAGTCACGAAAAGGGTCTTCAGAAATTAATAATGCTTTCCCTTCCGGACATTCTACGTCTTTATTAATTAAAACAACAGTCGCTTCAGATTGTAACGCTTTATCATAATATTTAGGATGGTCCACAAAAACAATATCTCCTGATGAAACAACATGAATCTCATTCATTCCTAAAACAGGAAAGTTATCTTTTCCTATATATTTGCAATCTATTAATGTTGCAATTTCTTTTAAGGTATATGGTCTTGGAAATAACATTTATTCCTTAACTCGTTCTTTATAAGTTCCTTTTACTGTTTCTACTTTAATTTTATCTCCTTCGTTAATAAATAAAGGGACATTTACAATTGCTCCAGTTTCAACAGTAGCTGGTTTTGTTGCATTTGTTGCTGTATTGCCTTTAATTCCGGGTTCGGTTGCTGTAACTTCTAAAATTACACTTGCTGGCAATTCTACCGAAAGCGGCATATCATCTTCCGAATTAATAATTACAGTTACAATCTCGCCTTCTTTCATTAATTCCGGATTATCTATCGTGTTTTTGTTTATAATAATTTGATTATAATCGTCAACATTCATAAAATGAAAAAGCTCACCTTCAGGATATAGATATTGAAAACGATGCGTTTCTACTCTCACTTCATCTATTTTATGTCCGGCTGAAAACGTATTATCTATAACTTTGCCATTTGTTACACTTTTAAGTTTTGTTCTTACAAACGCTGGACCTTTCCCAGGTTTAACATGTAAAAACTCTATTATTTTATAAATATCATGATTGTATTTTATACACAATCCGTTTCTTATATCTGAAGTACTTGCCATATTTTTTTATATTAATTTTTATCTTGAGTATCCTTTCATGATACCTCTGTGTGAGTCTTTAATGAATTGAAGAATTTCGTCGCGTTCTGGAGTTGCTTCCATTTCGGCTTCGATAATTCTTGAAGCTTGAGTATTATTGTAATTTTTTTGATAGAGTAATCTGTATATATTTTGAATTTCTTTAATCTTTTCAGAAGTAAAACCTCTTCTACGCAATCCAACAGAATTTATTCCGACATACGAAAGTGGTTCTCGTCCTGCTTTTACATAAGGAGGCACATCTTTTCTTACCAAAGTACCACCTGTCACAAAAGCATGCTTACCGATTGAACAAAATTGATGAACTGCTGTCATTCCTGCAAGAATTACATAATCGCCAATTGTTATATGACCTGCCAATGTACTGTTGTTAGAAAAAATACAATTATTTCCAACAATACAATCGTGAGCAATATGACAATAGGCCATAATCAGGCAATTATCACCAATTACAGTTTTCATCCTATCTGAAGTTCCTTTGTTAATAGTTACACATTCCCGAATGGTAACATTATTACCTATTACTACAGTTGTATCTTCGTCGTTATATTTTAAATCTTGTGGAATAGCCGAAATTATTGCTCCTGGAAAGACATTACAGTTTTTTCCGATACGTGCGCCTTCCATTATGGTAACATTAGATCCGATCCATGTTCCATTTCCAATTTTAACATTGTTATGAATGGTTGTAAAAGGCTCAATCACAACATTTTTTGCGATTTTTGCACCTGGATGCACATATGCAAGAGGTTGGTTCATTTCTTATTTTTTATTGTTTTTTAAAGGTGAAATGTGTTCGCTAATCATAGTTATAGTAAACTTTTTAAAATTTGTTTAGCTCGGTTCATTTCTTATATTTTAGTGTTTCTTATCCTGATAGCTATCGGGAGTGAAATGCATTCGTTTATCATAAATTTTAGCAAATTTTATAAAATTGATTTTGCTCAGTTTATAATTGTTTAATTTTTGTTATTTGAGCCAATAGTTCAGCTTCGGCGCAAAGCACACCGTTTGCATACGCATAGCCTTGCATGTGGCAAATACCTCTTCTAATTGGTGTTATTAATGAACACTTAAAGATTAACGTATCGCCTGGTTTTACTTGTTTTTTAAACCTTACCTTATCAATTCTCATAAAAAATGTTAAGTAATTTTCTGGGTCAGGAACTGTACTTAAAACTAAAATCCCTCCTGTTTGTGCCATTGCTTCCACAATTAAAACTCCAGGCATTACTGGAGCACCAGGAAAATGACCAACAAAAAAAGGTTCGTTCATTGTTACATTTTTCATTCCTATGACATACGAATCAGTAAGCTCAAAAATTTTGTCGATAAACAAAAATGGCGGTCTGTGTGGCAACATATCCATTATTTGGTTAACATCCATTAATGGCTCTTGATTTAAATCTACAACGGGGACGTTATTCCTCTTCTCAATCTTAATTATCTTTGCCATTTTTTTTGCAAACTGTGTATTAATAAAGTGTCCAGGTTTATTGGCAATAACTTTACCTCTGATTCTTGTGCCTATTAAGGCTAAATCTCCTACTACGTCAAGCAATTTATGCCTTGCTGCTTCATTAGGATAGTGCAATGTTAAATTATCTAAAATTCCATTAGGTTTAACGGCAATATTGTCTTTTTTAAAAGCTACCTTTAAACGTTCCATCGTTTCTGGAGATAATTCTTTATCTACATAAACTATGGCATTATTTAAATCACCTCCTTTTATTAATCCATGTTCGAGTAGCATTTCTATCTCATGCAAAAAGCTAAATGTTCGGGAGTCGGAAATTTGATCTTTAAAATCGGAAATATGCAGTAATGTTGCGTTTTGAGTGCCTAAAACTTTAGTGCCAAAATCGACCATAGTAGTCACTTGGTATTCTTCTGAAGGAATAATTGTGATTTCACTGCCAGATTCTTCATCAAAATAAGATATCACTTCTTTTACTACGTATTCTTTTCTATTGCTATCCTGTTCAATACTTCCAGCTTTTACCAACGCTTCAACAAAATATTTTGAAGAACCATCCATGATTGGAGTTTCAGATGCATTAAGTTCAATAATAACGTTATCTATTTCTAAACCAACTAAAGCTGCTAAAACATGCTCACAAGTTTGAATAACAACACCATTTTTTTCTAAACAGGTACCACGTTGTGTATTACTAACATTATTTACAGTAGCTTCAATAATGGGATTGCCTTCAAGATCAATTCTTTTAAACGAATATCCATTATTAACATCTGCAGGTTTAAAAGTTAATGTCACTTCTTTTCCTGTATGAAGCCCGACTCCTCTTAGCGAAACTTCTTTAGCAATTGTTGTTTGCTTATGCACGGTATTAACCATTTTTGTTTATTTTTTTTTCTAAATCGTTTATGTCTTTTACAATTTTTGGCAAATTTTTAAAATGCACATAAGATTTATTCCAATCTCCATAAAGAAATGCTGGTGATCCTTGTAAGACTTCATTGTCTTTTACATTTCTCCCAATTCCAGATTGTGCTTGTATTTTTACATTATCTCCTATAATTAAATGACCTGCAAAGCCTACCTGCCCTCCTATTTGGCAATTTTTACCAATTTTTGTGGAACCAGCTATTCCTGTTTGGGCAGCAATTATTGTATTTTTACCAATCTCGACATTATGAGCAATTTGTATTTGGTTGTCTAATTTTACTCCTTCATGAATGACAGTAGATCCTAAAGTAGCTCTGTCAATAGTAGTCGCTGCACCAATATCTACATTATCTTCAAGAATAACATTTCCTGTATGTGGCACTTTGCTGTACACTCCATCTTCATTTGGTGTAAAACCAAAACCATCTGCACCTATAATTACACCAGAGTTTATGACACAGTTATTACCTATAATACTTTCAGAATAGATTTTAACGCCTGAAAACACTTGTACATCATTACCAATAGTTACATTATCCCCTATATAACTATTTGGATAAATTTTTACATTATCTCCAATTATTACATTATCACCAATATAAGAAAATGCTCCTATGTAAACATTTTTTCCATACGATGACGATTCTGATATAAAACATGGCTGTTCGATTCCAGTCTTATTCATTTTAATATCATTATAATATTCCAATAATTTTGAAAACGATTTATAAGCATCTTTAACTTTAATTAAAGTAGTATTTATATCGTTCTCTGGGCTAAACTCTTTATTTACGATAGTAATTGAAGCATTTGTGCTATATATATATGGTGTATATTTTGGATTGGCTAAAAACGTAAGAGAACCTTTAGTTCCTTCTTCAATTTTTGCAAGTTTTGATACTTCAACATCGGGATTTCCAACAATGTCTCCTTCTAAAATTTCGGCTATTTGTGTTGCTGTAAATTTCATGTATTCATCCTTAATTGTTTTTAATAGGTTACATGCTGTTCGCTATTAATTATTCTCTTTGGTGATAAACTTTTTAGTTTGCTCGGTTCATTTGACGCAAAAGTATAAAAAATGTACTAAAGTTTGTCTTTTGGATAACATATATAATACTTTGTAACAGGTTTTGAAAGCACTTTTAAATTTAAATGATCTGAAGCATCTACAATATCAATTACTTTTCCTGTTTTAAACAAGATGTTTATATTTTGGTTATTTAATTGATAGGCTTGATTAGTTACCTCTCCTTTAAACACAAAAAACGATGCTTCGTAATTTGTAACATTATATTTATGCATCAAATTAGTGATGTGCTTATTTAATTTATCATTATTAATTTGATTATTCTTTATTTCTATTTTTAAAAGATCTCTGTTAATAATCATTTTGCAAAGATTACTCAACACAAAGTCATCATTAAACTGCCATTCTTTCATTGCGGAAATTATATCAAAATCGTCTAGATTAGCATAAGTTTCAAGAGTAAAATCATTAAAAGTGTCATGAGAGATTTCATTTTTTAAAAAATACAATAATGCTTTACTAACTATTAGTGTTTCTCCTTTAAGTGTTAATTCTTTTGCACGTTGTAGTGCTCTAATCATTAATTGTTCTGCAACTAAACTGGTTTTATGCAAATAAACCTGCCAATACATGAGTCGTCTTGCTGTTAAAAACCGCTCAACTGAATATATTCCTTTTTCTTCAACAACAAGTTCGTCTTCTACAACATTAAGCATTGTTAATAAATGAGCACTATTTATATTACCTTCGGAAACTCCTGTGTAAAAACTATCCCGTTTTAAATAATCTGAACGATCCATGTCTAACTGACTGGAAATTAACTGGCACATGAACTTTCGATGATACTCTCCTTTAAATACTTTTATGGCAAGCGTTAAATTTGAGTTAAATTCGGTATTGAGTTTTTGCATAAACAACAGCGAAATTTCTTCATGCGAAACGCCCTTTACAATACTGTGTTCCATAGTATGGCTAAACGGACCATGACCAATATCATGCAACAAAATCGCAATTAATAACGCATTTTCTTCATCTTCAGAAATTGTAACCCCTTTAAAACGAAGTATCCTAACCGCATTTTGCATTAAATGCATACTTCCTAATGCGTGGTGAAATCGTGTGTGATGTGCTCCTGGATATACCAAATAGGACAATCCCATTTGAGTAATTCTACGAAGTCTTTGAAAATACCTGTGTTCTATTAATTCAAAAATTAAAGAATTCGGAATTGTAATAAATCCGTAAATTGGGTCGTTAAATATTTTAAGTTTGTTATTAGTATGCAAACCTTTAATTGAATTAAAATTTATGCAAATATAAATATATGAACAATATAAACATTCTTTGGGTTGATGATGAAATAGATTTATTAAAACCACACATTTTATTTTTAGAAAAAAGAAATTATGTAGTTACCACTTGCCAGAGTGGCACAGAAGCCATAGAAATTATTGAAGACCAAAATTTTGATATTGTTTTTTTAGACGAAAATATGCCAGGTTTAACGGGTTTGGAAACTCTATCAGAAATTAAAGAGAAACGAAGTAACCTTCCTGTGGTAATGATTACCAAAAGTGAGGAAGAATATATTATGGAAGAAGCCATTGGAAGCAAAATTGCGGATTACCTTATAAAACCAGTAAATCCGCATCAGATTTTATTGAGTTTAAAAAAGAATTTAGACCTTACACGTTTAGTTTCCGAAAAAACAACATCCAGTTATCAGCAGGAATTTAGAAAAATAGCCATGGATCTATCAATGGTAAATAGTTATGAAGAATGGATTGAGCTATACCAAAAATTAATCTATTGGGAAATTGAACTCGAAGATATTGAAGATCATGCCATGTTCGAGATTTTAGAATCTCAAAAAAATGAAGCAAACCTTCAATTCGGAAAGTTTATTGACAAAAATTACGAAAACTGGCTTCAACCCAACGCAGAAGCTCCAATACTATCTCATACCCTTTTTAAAGAAAAGGTTGTTCCGGAGTTAAGTAAAACTCAACCAACACTTTTAGTAGTTGTAGATAATTTAAGATACGACCAGTGGAAAGCATTCGAACCAATTGTAAACAATTATTACAAAACCCAAAGCGAATCGCCATATTATAGCATTTTACCAACAGCTACCCAATATGCAAGAAACGCTATTTTTTCTGGATTAATGCCAAGCGATATGGAGCAATTACATCCAAACTATTGGAAAAATGACAATGATGAAGGCGGAAAAAATTTATTTGAAAATGAGTTTCTAACAGCTCAATTAAAACGTTTGGGATTAAGCCATATAAAACATGAATATTTTAAAATAACAAATCTAAAGGCTGGCAAAAAATTAGCTGACAATTTTAAATCTCAAAAAGATAATGATCTTACAGTTGTTGTTTACAATTTTGTAGATATGCTATCGCATTCTAAAACCGAAATGGACGTTGTAAAAGAATTAGCTTCTAACGACAAAGCATATCGCTCTTTAACTGTAAGTTGGTTTAAAAACTCTCCTTTGCTGGAAATAATTCAACAAGCACAACAACTAGGCTTTAAACTTATTATAACTACAGACCATGGAACTATTAATGTAAAAAATCCTTCTAAAGTTATTGGAGATAGAGAGACTAGTCTTAATCTGCGATATAAAACCGGGAGAAGTTTAACGTTTGAAGATAAAGATGTGTTTGTAGCAAGAGACCCAAAAAAGATTTTTTTACCTTCAATAACTATGAATAGTTCCTTTATTTTTGCAAAAGGAAATCTATTTTTTGCGTATCCAAACAATTACAATCATTATGTAAGCTATTATCGTAACACCTATCAGCATGGAGGCGTATCTTTAGAAGAAGTTATTATCCCATTTGCAGTCTTGAGTCCAAGATAATTTATCCATAAATTGCATAAAACATCGACGAAATACACGTTTTACTTGTTTATTAACAAAATATACCTTATTATTGCCTGACAATTGGATGAATGAAACTGTACATTTCGATTTAGATACTATTGATGATGTAGCAAAATTGTTACTTAAAAATTTTAAAACGAAAATAGTTTTATTTTATGGAGACATGGGAG
>JADFSQ010000047.1 GCA_022560715.1 Bacteroidota bacterium | reverse complement strand
AAAATTCAGGCTATTTTTTATCTTCTTTTAACAGCGAATGTAGTATAGATTGTAATACTGAAAGCAGGATACTGAACAGTATGGCCGTCCAAATACTTGCAACTCCAAATCCATCGATCAACTTATCTGCCAACATGATAATTATTGCATTTATAACGAGGAGAAATAAACCCAGCGTTACAATGGTTATTGGTAATGTGAATATGATTAGAATTGGCTTTACCATAACATTCAATATTGCAACCACTATTGCCACAATTATTGCTGTAGTATAATTATCAAGAGATACGCCTGGTAGTAATTTTGCCAAAATTATAACTGCAACAGCACTCAAAATGAGTTTCATTATTAATTTCATGTGTTTGTGTTTATTGTTTTATAATTTGAAGATACAAAGTACAAGATTCTATTGCACAAATTGTATTACACAATCAAAGAACTCTTTTGGGTTTTCGGCATGTAACCAATGTCCCGCATTGCTAACTGTTGAAATTGTGGCTATTGATAAATGATTACTCGATGCGACCAGAAATGACTCAGACAAGGTCGTAACAATCAGACATTCAACGCTAGACTATTCGAACCACGCTCTATCTACTTTTACACTAAATTTTCCATTTTTTAGCTCAATAGTTTGAGGAGGCGGGTCACCGTCCCCATCATCTCTGGTTAAAATTAAAGACACATTAAATATTCCTTTTATCTCTGCCTTTGATGAATTATAACTTGTTATTTGTATAAAATTATTGGTAGTTGTGGTATCTAAGTCATAAATATCTCCAAGCACATCACCATCATCAATTAATGTTGTATAAAAAACACCTACACTATCATTCTCAACATGAGCATTAGTAAGATATATTGTTTGAGGATTAAAATGATTTTGGAATCTATAAAAATATAAATCCTCTCTCAAAAATCCCTTATTATTATATACTTTAATTCCCATGCTAAAACCTATATCAAAAGGTAAGCTTTTGCCAAAATTATAAATATTAGCAGACCATTCTATCCCATTTTTTAAAGCTGTTACCTCTCCTATTTTATCAGGCCCAATATTATCATCATTAATACACGCCATGATGATAACAATCAAAATAAATAGAAGTAATTTTTTAGTCATCATTTTATTTTTTAATAAATTTAGTGGTTTGGACAGTGCCATTGCCTATAATTTTTAATAAATACAGGCCTTGTTTTAATGATGAAACGTTTATAATTTGTACTAGTTGCTTAGATTGTAGCTCACTTTTTTCTAAAACAACAACGCCATGTAGATCAATAATTTGAATTTTAGTACAATTTTCTGCAATTTTCTTGGGAAGCACAGCTTTTATTAAATTTGACGCAGGGTTTGGAAACAACAATATTTTGTTACTATTTAAATTTTTAGTTTCCTCCTCGGTTAGGGCATCTAAAGTATTATCTGGACATTCTGTACAGGGACCTCCATCTAAAAATAGATTTCTAACAAAATAATAATCTATAGCTTGTTCTGAATTAGCATCTGTTACCGTTAGTCTAAGATCAAGGTCTTTATCAGTTGGCATGGTATAAGTTAAGTGTACTGGTATAACCAACTGTAAAGTAACCACTACCGGTATCTGCCTCCCATATATAAGTATACGGTGGTTGTCCATTACTTGTGCCACTTGAAAAAAATAATGCATCTCCATCATTGGCCGAAGCTGGACCGTAAATAGATGTTGTTAGGCTCGGTTGAGTATATCTGAAATCTTCTACAATTTGACCATTTACATTAATTACTCTTGCATTAAAGCTAATATTGCTTACTCCAGTTGCTTTACCTTCGTGAGTTTTTTTGGGATTAGAAAAATGAAGTACTCTTGTTCTGCCAGAAGCACTAGTGCGCATTACAGAACCGTACTTGTTTATCCAAAACAGCCATCCTGTTTGCCAGTCATGCCCATGAGCATCTCCAGTTTCGGGATCATTCTGATGCCTTGCACCAAACAAATGAGCCGCTTCATGAGAAAAAGTAATAGTAGAAGTTGCGTTTGCAACTTGAACGATGCCATATGCGTCGTTATCTGATGGCCCAATAGCAGCAACCCTACCACGTGAAAAATAGCTGCCATCTGTAAATAAAAGCACAATGTCAGCTTCAAATTGATCTCGTAATTGCTGTGCATTAATATTGTTTTTTAAATCTGTAACATCATTAGCCATATTCGTAGTTTCAACAAAATTAAATGGTTCAATCCCGGCAATTTCTAAGCCAGAAATAACAGCACTATTTATTGAGGCCATTACCCATTGACCTATCGCTGTATTAGACAGGTCTGACATATTCATTCCAGATGCTTCTGCCGCAGGGGTATAAAGCACTAAAACCCTAACCAATGGACTTGAGCCACCTTTAGCTCCCAATTCTTCAGAGCCTTCTCCACTTTTTACAGATGGTGATAATTTTATGGAGCCCTTCTCATCATGTTCGCCATTAAAAGCTCAATTTATTTGGTTCAACTTCTCCATATTGTATTCTATAAGTGCAGCATAACCATTCTCTAAATATTGAATATCGAATACAGATCCATTATTCCTAATGTGACCATAAGTTCTTCCGTTTTCATTAATAAGGATAACCTCTCCTTTGTTAAAAGTACCGTTCCATATAAAATTATTTTTTGCGGAATAATCAATACTTTTAGTTTTGATATTAGCTTTTATTGAAATACCTGGTAAATCAAAATCAAGTGAATTTTCTTTTATAGCTTTCGCTAACCCTTCTACTTTTATAAGGGTGACATTTAAAAAATTATCTGTTTGTTTTAATTTTTGTAATCGTGATTGTTGACTAGTTGATAAAACTTTTGCCGGTAATTCATAAACTTCTTTGAATACTGATGTGGATTGATCTTTTTGAGCGAAACTATCTACAGAAAGAAGAAACACTAAACAAACGAGTAATAATTTTTTTGTATATCCGTAAACACTAATAATTGATAATTAATGCTTATCTTTAGAGAAAATAAAGATATGAATATATTTAGTTTTACGGCACATTTTGATAGTGAAGAATCGTGTAGGAATCATTTTAAGGCAGAACGAGATAAAATAGGTATAAATTGTAGAAGATGTGGGCATGATAAGCATTATTGGATAAAAAGTCAATGGAGTTATGAGTGTAAACAATGTAGAAGCCGTACATCCTTGAGAAGTGGAACGATTATGCAAAGTTCAAATTTACCTTTTTTAGTTTGGTATAAAACGATGTTCTTACTTAGTGCTACCAAGAAGGGATTTTCTTCTAAAGAGATCCAACGTCAATTAGGATTAAAACGCTACGAACCTGTTTGGGCAATGATTCATAAACTACGTAAAGCGATGGGCAAAAGAGATGATCGTTACACTTTAGAAGGAATGATAGAAATGGATGAAGGCTATTTTACAATAGAGGCTTCTAAATATGAACACAAAACACAAAAATCAGGTCGTGGCAGCAAGACCAATGCTAATGTTATGATTATGGCAGAAAGTACCGTTTTAGAAGATATTGATACAGGAAAAGTAGAAAGGCAATGCAGGTATTTTAAAGCAAAAGTTCTTGATGACCATAAAGCAGATGGAGCAGATGATGTATTGAAAGACAACATAGATGATGATGAAATTATAGTGTTCTCTGACAAAAGCACCTCTTATGTAAATATTGCAGACTATGTTGAAATACACATAACAGAGAAGTCTGATAAACAAACAACAAAAGAAACATTAAAGTGGGTTCATATAGTAATTAGTAATGCCAAAAGAAATTTTACAGGCAATTACCATAAAATTAAAAGAAAATATTTACAATTATACCTTAATGAGTTTATTTACAAGTTAAATCGCAGGTATTTTGGAGAACGGATATTTGACAGGCTTGTTATTGCTGGAATTACAGGGTTATGACGAATTACGGATATACAAAAAAATGATATAATATAGTAAGGATAATAAAATTTACAGACTAAATATGATAATTATTTTTAAATTCAAATTAATTAATTACATTCGTTTCTATGAACACAATCATCCAATCTAATCTGAAAACGCTTCAAAAAACCAGTATATTACTGTCTAATTTGACTAATGAAGAGTTAAGCAATAATTCTGTATCTCCTTATTATTCTAGTTTAGGTTGCCATATAAGACATATTTTAGATTTTTATGATTGTGTTTTAAATATAAATTCTAAAAAGCGAATAGATTTAACAGCAAGGAAACGCAACAATAATGTTGAATGCAATTGTGAAGATGCTGAACAATATTTAAATATAATTATTAATAAATTGAATAAAATTGATTGTAAAGCAGAAGATAAAATATTTGTTATAGATGATTTAGGTTTAGGTAAAATCGAAATACAGTACACATTGGGTGCTGTATTTGCGCAAGCAAATAGCCACGCAATACATCATTATGCTATTATAAATTATATTTTGGACAATCTTGGGATTAAGTTTCAAGATGCTGATTTTGGTTATAATCCAACAACACCAAGACCAAAAATTAATTTGAATTAGAATTCTTCCCAAACATACTGTTCATAATAGTTTGTATGCCTTTGAAGGCTAAAAAGATTGCAGTTCCGCAAATAATTAAACTTAAAAAAAGTAAAGGAATATAAAGTGGTTTTTCTTTATTACTAAAAGCAATATAAAGTAGTGTAGGACCCGAAAACATAAAAACTAAAGATACCCCCATTTTCTTTAATCCTTTTATAAGCAGTTCTTTATCTGTTTTATTTTCTTCCATCGTTAAAATATTTAATGGCTTCACGTACATTTTGATGTTTATCTAATAATTCTTGTGCTTTTTCTTGAGTAATATTAAGTTCGGTAATTAGCATTTTTTCTCCTCTATCTACCAGTTTATTATTACTTAATTGCATATCTATCATTTTGTTTCCTTTTACTTTTCCTAACTGAATCATCGTAGAAGTTGTAATCATATTGAGTATTAATTTTTGTGCGGAACCTGCTTTCATTCGGGAACTACCAGTTATAAATTCGGGTCCTACTATTACTTCTATTGGGAATTGAGATGTTTTAGATAAGGGACTATTTTGGTTACAAGTAATACAACCTGTAGTAATATTATTTTTGATACATTGTTGCAAAGTACCAACGACATAAGGTGTAGTGCCTGATGCTGCAATACCAATTACTATGTCTTTGTTCGTGATGCTAAATGCTTTTAAATCTTCCCAACCTTGTGTTGTAGAATCTTCGGCAAATTCAACAGCTTTTCGAATTGCTGAATCTCCTCCAGCAATTAATCCAATAACTAAATCGTGAGACACTCCAAATGTAGGTGGACATTCGCTGGCATCTAAAATACCCAGACGCCCACTTGTTCCTGCACCAATATAAAATAGACGCCCTCCGTTTTTAAGTTTTTTTACAACCTGCTTAATTAGTTTTTCTATTTGAGGAAGCGTTTTTTCGACAGCAAGAGGAATAGTTTTATCTTCGTTGTTTATGTTTGAAAGCAATTCTTTAATAGTCATCTTTTCCAGATGATCATAATTTGAATCTTGCTCTGTAGTTTTGGTGAAACTCATAGTTCAAAAGTACACAATTTTTGTTTTGCGTTAGTGGTTGCAACGGCATCCTTTTTATGCTTTATGAAAATTTTTAAGTGAGATCGAAACTGTTTTAGCATAAAAAGATATAGTGAAAGACACGACCTTTATTTTGGACATATTCCAAAATAAAGGGAACGCCATAAAAAAGAAACTATATTTTTAAATACTATTAATTATTGAATTAAAAGTTGTACTTGGACGCATTTCATTTTCGATGATATCCGTTTTTGGCTTATAATAACCTTCTATATTTACAGCTTTTCCTTGTGCTGCATTTAACTCTTTAACGATAGTTGTTTCTTTATTTGTAAGCTCTTTTGCGATACTATAAAATTGCTCCTGCAACTCGATATTTTTTGTTTGTGAAGCTAATTCTTGTGCCCAATACATTGCTAAATAAAAATGACTCCCACGATTATCTAACTCATTTACTATGCGAGAAGGTCCTTTTTTATTATCCAGCAATTTGCTGGTAGCGTCCTCTAAAGTTTCTGCTAAAACCAATGCTTTATTGTTATTATTTGTTTTACCAAGATGCTCTAACGATACTGTAAGCGCAAGAAATTCGCCAAGAGAATCCCAACGTAAATGTCCTTCTTTAACAAATTGTTGCACATGTTTTGGTGCTGAACCTCCTGCGCCTGTTTCAAACAATCCACCTCCATTCATTAGAGGAACAATGGATAACATTTTTGCACTGGTTCCTAATTCTAAAATTGGGAATAAGTCTGTTAAATAATCACGTAGTACATTTCCTGAAACCGAAATAGTATCTTCTCCAGCTTTTATTCTTTTTAATGTGAATTTTGTTGCTTCAATTGGTGATAAAATCCTGATATCCAAACCAGAATTATCGTGATTTGGTAAATAGGTATTTACTTTTTTGATAATTTCGGCATCATGAGCTCTGTTTTTATCTAACCAAAAAACTGCAGGAGTTTGAGATGCTCTTGCACGAACGACTGCCAATTTAATCCAATCTTGAATTGGTGCATCTTTAACCTGACACATTCTCCAAATATCACCTTCTTCTACATTGTGTTCTATTAAAACAGTTCCTGATGTGTCAATGATTTGTACTTTTCCGTTTGAAGTAATTTCAAATGTTTTATCATGTGAGCCGTATTCTTCAGCTTTTTGAGCCATTAGACCAACATTTGGAACAGTCCCCATTGTAGTTGGATTGAAAGCTCCATGCTGTTTACAAAAATCTATAGTTGCTTTGTAAATTCCTGCATAACTACTATCTGGAATTACCGCTTTTGTATCTTGTAGTTCGCCTGCTGCATTCCACATCTGCCCTGAAGTACGAATCATTGCAGGCATAGAGGCATCAATAATAACATCGCTTGGCACATGAAGATTTGTAATTCCTTTTTCTGAATTTACCATAGCTAAATCAGGACCATTTTGAAAAACCAATTTTATGTCTGCTTCTATTTCTTGACGTTTATCTTCAGGTAATTCTTGAATTTTGCTTAAAAGATTAGCAAAACCATTGTTTACATCTACACCTAACTCATCTAAAATATCAATATGTTTTTCAAAAATATCGTCAAAAAATACTTTTACAGCATGACCAAAAATAATTGGGTCAGATACTTTCATCATGGTGGCTTTTAGATGTAAAGAAAACAGCACATTTTTTTCTTTAGCATCTGAAATGTTTTCTTTTAAAAATTTTAAAAGTGCTTTTTTACTTAATACTGTGGCGTCAATTATTTCGCCAGATAGTAAAGACAGTCCTTTTTTTAAAACAGTTTTATTGCCCTTGTTGTCAGTATGAACGATTGATATTTCAGTAGCAGTAGAAATGGTTAGCGATTTTTCGTTATGAAAAAAATCACCTTCACTCATTGTTGCAACATGAGTTTTAGAATTTGAACTCCATGACCCCATAGGATGCGGGTTTTTTCTTGCATAGTTTTTTACAGCTTTTGGAGCTCTACGATCTGAGTTTCCTTCACGTAAAACAGGATTTACAGCACTTCCTTTAATTTTATCGTAACGTGTTTTAATTGCTTTCTCATTCTCATTTTCTGGTTCGTCTGGATAATTTGGTATCGCATAACCAAGTGCTTGTAATTCTTTTATGGCAGCTTTTAACTGCGGAATTGAAGCACTAATATTTGGTAATTTAATAATATTAGCTTCCGATTTTTTTACTAACAATCCCAATGATGCGAGGTCATCTTCAACTTTTTGACCTTCATTTAAAAAATCTGAAAAACTAGATAGAATTCTTGCTGAAAGTGAAATATCTTTAGTTTCTATCTCAATTCCAGATGTTTTAGTAAACGCTTTAACTATTGGTAAAAAAGAATAGGTTGCGAGAGCAGGAGCTTCATCGGTTTTTGTATATATAATTTTTGACATTGAGACTTGTTTAATTTTATTGAAGAAAAAAGATTATTGTAATTAATATCCAATTTTTCGTGATGCGAATATACGAAATTTGATAGTGTTTTGCATCAATCTAATATGAAGTAATTTGTATTGGGAAGTATTAAAAAGGAGTTGCACATGTGGTTAAAACATTACATTTCGATTGAAAACTGGAAGCTAAAATGAAATGTGAATTATTGAAGTAAATTTCTTAGTGTACTTTGTGTATTAACTTTGTGTTCTTAGTGGTAAAAAGAATTAGTTGTGTTAACCACAAAGCTCTCTAAGAAGGCACAAAGCATCACAAAGACGTATCAAAAAAGAGTTGCAAAAGTGATTAAAAAACAAAAGCCATATCACTGTAGAATTAACTACTCTGACATGGCTTTCTTTGATACAGTTCTACATGACCTATTTAGCTTTGCAACTAACCTCAAATGATCGAATTTTCATCTTTCACTCTTTTCGGTTCAAGTGTCCCTATATCAATGAAACATTCTGTGTTGTAACTTTCAAAATGAATTGACATGTTACCAAAATGCTCCAGTTTAATTGTTTTTCTTGATCCTTCATCGTTTGTATTTCGTTTTCACAATTTACAACCTTTAAAGCATTGCTTCTTTTATTTAGATTTCACTTTCGATCCTGCTAATTTTAGAAACTTTCCATCTTTCTAGTTACTGTCTGCCGAAACATTCAGCACTTTTTAAGATTTCATGGTCTTTCGGTTTACACATGCATACACATGGCTCCTCAACACCTCAAAAAACAATTATATAAAGAACGTTACTTTATTTAAGAATTAGTTTAAATTTATTTTTTCAAATAAAACCAACAATGTTGTTGTTAATTCTTTGGCTAATATATTGTAAGAATCTAAAAAAGCAAATTTTTAACCTAAATAGATATTAACCATTTATAAACCATAGTTATTAACTTTTGTTAATAAAAAATGCTGTTCCAAATTTTCTTCGAAACAGCGTTTTTTTTATTTTCTATTTTAATAACCTGAGTTCGACCTAAGATTTAATTTACAGAATACAAAGAAAAGGTAAGATTTGAAATGTGAAATTTGAAAGAATATCTAGATATTTTAAAAATTTCACATAAAAAAGATTATTTTTCTTTGGATTTCCTTTGGATTTAGTGAATTTTCCCCAATTCTCGCCAAATTTCCTCAAATTAACCAGTTAGTCTTTCAAAAATCTAACTTCGAATTGAATAAAAATTCATCTA
>JADFSQ010000046.1 GCA_022560715.1 Bacteroidota bacterium | reverse complement strand
AGAAAAAACTTTGAATTCTTGTCGTCAGTTAGATTCAGACTTTAATGTAATGACTATTTTATGGCATGATAATGTTTTGAAAATGAAAGGTGGAAGAATGTATGAAAAAATAATTGAATTTCTCTCAAATCAAGAAGATGTAAAGATGGTCAGTGGAATTGAATTAGCAAATAAAGTTCTAAAGAATTTATAACGGTATAACCGTTGATTTACTCCCTTTAATTATATTCATGACCCATCATTCTCATGGTCACTGCTTACCAGAAATTCAATGAAGCAATACGGGAGGAGACCACAAGGAAAATCTATCAGATTTACATAAAAAAATTCCTAGATTATTCCCATGAAGATTATGATTCTCTGGCAAAACTGCTACAGTCTCAAGTTGCAGATTTAGTTTTTCATAACTTACAAAAAGTGCATCACAACTACACATCCATTTCTTTACTTGTTTCTTCTTCTCTGTTTCTGTCAAACTTCGATTATTACCTTAGTTTCATTACCTTTTTCATCACTTCCGCTTTTCTGTGGCCTAATAACATACTGATCTTTTTCAATGGTACTTTCAGTCATAATCCTTTGTAATTGACTTACTGATAAATCGTTGTAATAACATGAATCAGATTCAGACCAAATTTGTTTGTGATTTTCCAGATAAGGATGAAATCCTCTATCCGAGCATACATAAAGATACTTGTTAGTTAACTTCAGACATTTTCTTAAAAAACCATCTATATCAGAAACATTTGTTATTACATCATGAGAAAAGACAAGATCAAAAGACGTATCAAAACTCATTTTAAGAAAATCACCTGCGAAAAAAGAAAACTGTGAATTTTTTTTACAATAATCTATACATTGTTTAGAAATATCAATCCCCGTATAATCAATTTCAGAAAACATTTTTTTGTTTTGAATTGGATAGGCTAATTTTTTCAGACCCCAATCCTCTTTGGCTATCATCTTTGCACCTTTAGAAACAAGAAAATCTTCGTATTTCTTTACTGTTTCCTTTATCTGTACATCAGATAAAACGGGATTTAAGATGAAAACAGTTTCGTAATGATTCATAAAATCGGTTTTAATTATTTAAAATGGGTGCAAAAATAGGTATTATTAATGGCTTTGACAAGGTTTTTAAATTTAATTTCAAAGCAGACATATTAAATTTTTTATACCAAAATTTGATTTTAATGTGCTTGCCCTAATTTTAATTTTCTGAATTAAAATGTTAAAATAATGTTAAAATATACACTTTGTCGATGTTTTTTGGTTTTTAACCGAATTTATCGTATCATTGTCGTTATCTTAACCTAAAAACTATAAATGTTATGACTTTAAACTGTGTTGTTGTAGATGACTCCGCAATCCAGCGCCTATCTATCGTTAAGTTAGTAGAGAATAACCCTTCTTTAAACTTGATTGCAGAATATAGTAGTGCTCTGGAAACTAAAAACGGACTAAATACCCATAAAGTAGATTTAATCTTTTTAGATATCGAAATGCCTGTTTTAAATGGATTCGAATTACTAGATGTACTAAATAATAAACCCCAAATTATTTTTGTAACTGGTAAAACAGAATATGCCTTTAAAGCATTTAATTACGATGCTACAGATTATTTACACAAGCCAATTACCAGAGAACGCTTTAATATTGCTGTCAATAAAGCTTTAGAACAACATAAGCTTACACTTGACTTTGATGAAACCGATGGAGATCACATCTTTGTAAAAAGTAATCTTAAAAAACGTAAAGTTTATATTAAGGATATAAAATGGATTGAAGCTCTTGGTGATTATGTAAAATTAGTAACCGAAGAAAATAGTCTTGTCGTATTATCTACAATGAAAGCTTTTGAAGCCGAATTACCAGAGGATAAATTTTTAAGAATTCATAAATCTTATATTGTGAATTTAGATAAAATAGATCGCTTTAACAGTAAAAATGTTGAAGTAGGTGCTTACGAAATTCCTTTAAGCAGGAATAAAAAGACTCAATTAGTAGATGCTTTAAATAATATTTAAAGATGTAGAAATACTATTGATAAGATTCCGCTTTTCAGCGGAATTATCCCGATAGTTATCGGGACAACTTACAATTTTCAGTTCGTCAAAAAAGACTTCTGTAAATTGAGTTTCACTAATAATTATCTACATTTAGAATTAGTCTGATTGAACGAAAATCTTTTATACTAAAGAAGCTGTTTTTAATTTTAAGAATAGCTTCTTTTGTTTTTGATAATGACTGATTATTTGGAATTTTTATCAGAATATTTTTATGATATTGATTTCTAATTCTCGATACTGGCGGAAATTCGGGCCCCAAAACATTGGTTTTAAAAATCTGTTTCAATGATTTCGTTAACCAATCGGCTCCAGTATTTACTTTATTATAATCTCTATGCTTTAATGTAATCTTAATCAACCTGTAAATTGGAGGGTATTTATAATTGTAACGTTCGTCTAACTGCTCATTAAACATAGAAACATAATCGTTATTAGATACTTGCTGAAGAATTTTATGATACGGATTGTAGGTTTGTATTAAAACCTTACCTCTCTCGGTTGTTCTACCTGCTCTTCCTGCCACTTGAAGCATTAACTGAAAACTACGCTCATGTGCTCTAAAATCAGGGAAATTTAGCAAATTATCGGCATTCATAATACCTACAAGCTTCACATTTCTAAAATCTAAGCCTTTAGTTAACATTTGCGTCCCAACCAAAATATCAATTTCATGTTGTTCAAAAGCTGTAATTATTTTTTCGTAACCGTATTTTCCTCTTGTGGTGTCTAAATCCATTCTACCAACTTTATAATCGGGAAAAAGTAGCTTTACCTCTTCTTCTATTTGTTCTGTACCAAAACCCTTGCTATCTAAATCTACACTACCACAAGCTAAACAGTTTTGCAACATACTCATATTATAACCACAGTAATGACAACGTAATTGGTTTTTATATTGATGAAACGTTAAACTTACATCGCAATTTGGACATTGAGGCGAATGTCCACAGGTAGTACATTCCACAATTGGAGAAAAGCCTCGACGATTTTGAAACAAAATAATCTGTTGCTTTTCTTGTAAAGCATCTGTCATTTCAGCAATTAATCTATCGCTAAAATGACCTTTCATACGTTTTCGCTTGTGTTTATCTTTAATATCAACTAATTCTATTTCAGGCATCAAAACATCGTTATAGCGCCTGTTAAGTTCTGCAAAACCATATTTTTGTTCTTTAACAGCATTAAAATAACTTTCTATACTTGGTGTCGCCGAACCTAAAAGGGTTTTAGCATTAAACAAGTTCGCTAAAACTATTGCTGTATCTCTGGCATGATAACGAGGTGCAGGATCAAATTGCTTATAAGATTGCTCATGTTCTTCATCGACAATAATTAATCCTAATTTGTTAAAAGGCAACAATACTGAAGAACGGGCACCTATAATTATTTTTGCTTTATCTGAATTTTTCAACACATTATTCCATACCTCAACACGCTCATTTAACGAATATTTAGAATGATAGACTGAAACTTGTTTGCCGAAATAATCTTGCAAACGATTTACCAATTGTGTTGTTAAAGCAATTTCCGGAACCAGATACAATACTTGTTTTCCAGATGCTATAACATCTTTAATTAGGGTTACATAAAGTTCCGTTTTGCCAGAAGATGTCACACCATGTAATAGAGTAACACTTTGTTTTTCAAATGATTGAATTACTTTATCTAAAGTTTTTTCTTGATACTTATTTAAAGGTTTAATTGTATTATTTTTTTCTCCAGAGTATTTAATCCTATCGGTTTTAATAAAATATTCTTCAAGAATTTGTTTATCAATAAGTGCTTTAATTTGAGTTGAAGACGCATTGCTTTTTTCTTTTAGTTCTGAAATTTTTATGGGCTTGGTAGCATTTGCCGTTAAAGAAAATAATGCCATAACCACAGCACTTTGTTTTGGTGCTCGAGTTAAATTTTCTAATAATTGTTGCAATGCATCATCTGAAGAATAGTTAACATTCAACTTTACATATCTAACCAATTTTGGCTTGTATTTTTCATATATTTCTTCTTCAACTCTAATTGCATCTTTTTCTAATAAACGCTTTAAAACAGGAAGGATATTATTTTTATCGAGTATGTTACTAATCTCATTTACTTTTAAAGCAGACTGATATTGCAGTGCTTCATACACTAAAAACTCATCATCTTTTAACTGTGAATCGTTAATTGTGGTAGAATTGTTTAAACTAATTATGGTTTCACTCTCTAACAAAAATGCACTTGGCAATGCTGCTCGCAAGACATCTCCCATTGTACACATATAATAGTTGGAAATCCATGACCATAATTTAATTTGATATTCGGTTACTATAGGAAACTCGTCTAAAATTTGATGAATAGACTTTGCTTCATAAACATCTGGCGAATTTTGATGTGTATTATGTACTATTGCAGTATAAATCTTACTCTTACCAAAAGGCACAGCAACACGCATTCCAGATTTTATATAATCGGATTCCGCTCTCGTAATACTATAGGTAAAAAGGCGTTCGATAGGTATTGGAAGTATGACGTCAACGAAATAGTTCAAGGTTTAAAGTTTAAAGTTAAAAGTTAAAAGTTAAAAGTTCAAAGTTAAAAGTTAAAAGTTAAAAGTTGGAAGTTGGTAGGTAAAAAGTTTAAGACAAGGTTAGAAGTTGTACAAAACTATACGAATATGAATTGAAACGTTATAACTGTTAAGTTGTTTGTGTAAAAAACACTTTTAACAATTATAATTTGTCATTTTACACGCTCCCAATATTGTGTAGCATATAAAAAAGCTATATAACCACGAACCTGTAACACATCTGGGTTATCGGTTAGTTTTAATCTGCATCTAAAGGTTTTACCATGTTCAGGATCGAAGATGGTACCCTTTCTGTAGTAATCACCATCTTTCTGCATGTTTTTTATTAATACTAAACCTAATACTGGCTTGTTATAATCGTCATCTTTACACTTTTTGCAAAGTGCATCTTTATCATTTGGGTCTAAAATATCTATAATCTTTCCAAAGAGCTTTCCGTTTTCTTTATAAATCTCTACAATAGATTTATCTACTCCTGATACTCCATCAATCGTTTTCCATTTTCCAATTATGCCTTGTGAAGACATAGAAAAAGACACAACAAATACCAAAAATAGAAGTACAAATCTCTTCATTACAATTTTGCTTTCTTTTTTAAACGGTTTAAAGACGCATTTAGTTCAAAGCCTAGCAATAAAATATTTGAGTTTAGCCATATATATAACAATAAAATTAAAAGTGCTCCTATAGAACCATACAGCTCATTATACTGCGAAAAATTTTCAATATAGATTCCAAATAAATAAGACGTAAGAATAATTAGCAACGTAGTAAATAATGCTCCAATTGAAAAAAATCGAGATTGCTTGCCTTCTCTTGTTCCAAAATAATATAATATGGATGTTGAGAGATATACCATTAAAACAAAAAACAAATATTTTGCGATTACTATTCCAAATTGTTCTTGATTTTCTTCAATATAACCGTAAACTTCTAAATTTTGAAGGATATAAATTTCGAAATAACCCAACACTATTACTGTAACAATAAGTAATAATGCCAAAATTATGGCGATTCCCAAGGCATAAAAATATTGTTTAAAAATATTGCGGTTAAACCGTGTGTGATACGAGTTTTCAAAACCAGAAAACACTGCATTAACACCATTTGCCATTAAAAAAATTGACAATAAAAATACCGACGACAGCAAACCTCCTCTATTTGTATTTTCGATGTCTTCAAAAATATTGTTGACAAAAAAATCGGAGGTGTTTGGAGGTAAAAACGATTCTAAAAATATTAAAAAATCATCTTTAAAATTTTCTAAAGGTATGTAAGGTATCAGAATTAAAATAAAAATCAAAAACGGAAAAATTGCCGTAAAAAAGCTAAACGCAATGGCTCCAGCACGCGATGTTAAGGTTCCTTTTACAATGCCAATAACATACATTTCGAGCAAATCGTATAACGAGAATCCAACTAATCCAGGGAGTTTTATCTTCTTGAAAAACACGACCAATACGTTTACTATTGGAATTTTACTGAGCTTATCTTCTATTGGTTTGGTCATTAACTATTTGTTGTTTTGGTGTTGGTTGTAAAGTCGTTAAGTATGTTTATTGGTCTCAAAAATAGTTAAAACTATTCACTTCTGTCTGTCGGCAGACTGAAAATGGATAATTACCAAGACTAAATAGAACGCTGATAACACTGATTTTTATGATAAATGATTTACAGGAATCATATTCAACTCAATTTAAAATAAACTCTGACTGATTACTGCAAACTGAACACTGAACACTGCTTACTCGTTTACCGCTTTTAAACTTAAATCCATATTATAAACTGAATGTGTTAACGCTCCACAAGAAATATAATCAACACCACATTCTGCATAGTTTCTAATCGTTTTCTCGTTAATGCCTCCAGATGATTCTATTAAACATTTATTTCCTATTAGCTGCACTGCTTTACGCGTATCCTCGTAGTTAAAATTATCGATTAAAATTCTATAAACACCTTCGCTTTGCAAGATTTCTTCTATCTCGTTAATATTTCTTGCCTCAACAATTATTTTCAAATTCTTGTTTGTGTCGTTTAAATATTTCTTGGTTAAATTTATAGCTTTTGTAATGCCTCCTGCAAAATCGATATGGTTATCTTTAAGCATTATCATATCGTACAAGGCAAAACGATGGTTCTCTCCTCCTCCAATCTTTACTGCCCATTTTTCGAGTGCACGAATTCCTGGTGTTGTTTTGCGAGTATCTAATATTTTTGTTTTTGTACCTTCCAACAATCCTACAAATAGTCTTGTTTTTGTAGCAATTGCACTCATACGTTGCATGGCATTAAGCACTAATCGTTCGGCTTTTAAAATAGATTGCGAAGCTCCTTTAACATAAAACACAATATCTCCATAGCTTACTTTAGAACCGTCTTCTATAAGTGTTTCAACAATCAAATCTTTATCTATATAAGCAAATACCTGTTTCGCAAAGGCAACACCTGCTATAATACCTTCATCTTTAACTAACAATTTTGCCTTGCCTATTGCTGTTGAAGGAATACATGCCAACGAACTATGGTCACCATCGCCAACATCCTCTCGAATTGCATTGGCAATGATTATTTTTATTTCCTTATTGAATTGTTCCTTACTTAACATTAATATTTCTTTATTGCTAAAATATAAAGGATTTACGATATTTGATTTCAGAATTACGATTTTTAAATTTTCACTACATAAAAATCTAAAATCACAACTCGTAATTCGTAAATTTGTATATGCAAATAAAACTCATCACCATTGGCAAAACCGATAATAAGCAATTACAACAACTTATTGATGATTTCCAAAAACGTCTTGGTTTTTATATTAAATTTAACTTCGAAATTATTCCAGATTTAAAAAAGACCAAAAATTTATCCGAAACACAACAAAAGCAAAAAGAAGGTGCGCTTATTTTAAATAAAATTAGTAGTTCTGATGCTTTAATATTGCTTGACGAAAACGGAAAGCAATTTGATTCAATTGCATTTTCCAATTATCTGCAAAAACACATGAATTCTGGTATCAAGCAATTGGTTTTTGTAATTGGCGGACCTTATGGTTTTTCGCAAGAAGTTTATAATAAAGCCCAAGGTAAACTCTCACTTTCAAAAATGACCTTTTCGCACCAAATGGTACGTTTGTTTTTTATTGAACAACTCTACAGAGGCTTTACTATTTTAAAGAATGAGCCTTATCATCATAAGTAGCAAAACTATACATTTTCCAACTCTGTTTTTTGCTTTCTGGTTAACTTTGCCACTACCAGATTATAAGATATATCGAGCCATTCGAATAAAATTTTGTCTGAAATCGAACCATCAACATCCACTCTACTCCAATGTTTTTTGCTAAAATACGAAGGCTCTTGTAACGCCATATATTGAGCACGTAACTCGTCAATAGTTTCCGGAACACATTTAATACTAAAGCTATCAAAAATAGTAATATCAGTTGCTGTAAACATTTTCCCTTTTACTTTAAATACCAAAATATTTGGCAGCTTCGGAAAAGGAATAGACTCAGTTACTCCTTTTTTCGATAAACAATGCAAACGATATTCTTCTATATTCATAAATTAAATTAACCAAATATTGTTTTGGTTTTCCTAATCAAAGTTAGCTTATTTTTTGTTTGCATCAATAAATCTTATTTTTGAATTTACTAAACAACATAAAGAATGCAACTCGTTTTCGCAACAAACAACCATAACAAGCTTAAAGAAGTTCAGGCTTTAATGCCACAGCATATTAAATTGTTAAGTCTTCAAGATATTGGTTGTTTTGAAGATATTCCGGAAACTCAACAAACCATAGAAGGCAATGCTATTCAAAAAGCTGAATATATCAAAAAGAACTATGGTTACGACTGTTTTGCTGATGATACTGGTTTGGAAGTAGAAGCTTTAAATGGTGCTCCTGGAGTCTATTCGGCACGATATGCGGGCAAACAACGAAATGCCAATGATAATATGGATAAATTGTTAAACCAATTAAATTCAAAATCTAACCGAAACGCACAATTTAAAACCGTAATTGCTCTACAACTCAACGGAAAACCTCACACATTCACAGGTATTTGTGAAGGTGAGATTACTACTGAAAAAAGAGGAACTGAGGGCTTTGGTTACGATTCTATTTTTCAGCCTAAAGGACATACAAAAACTTTTGCTGAAATGGGCTTGGAACTTAAAAATAGTATAGGACATCGTGGGAAAGCAGTAACACAATTGATTGCTTTTTTAAATAAAATATAAACACTTGTTAAAAACAAAATACTATAAACCAATTATTTAACTTGATTTTAAAATTTAAAAAATATACCTTCGCTTATCGGAAGATATAGTTTATTAAAACAGAACCATATCTTATCCATTGTGTGCAATTGCTTTTTTAAATACGACATTTTTTATGAATAATTAGAAACCGATGAATTTAAAAAATGAATATCTTCTTCATAAACGATTATACATTTCATGTGAGGATTTAGGTATTGCTTTTGAATTTGCTGAATTTCTACTTAAGAATAAACTAAATTATTATCCATGGGAAAAAAAGGGAAAGATTTATGTAAAACAAGCTGCTTACACTA
>JADFSQ010000045.1 GCA_022560715.1 Bacteroidota bacterium | reverse complement strand
TGGAGAATTCCCTACAATAACGGATGGGGTTAGAGGCATGAATTTTATAGAATGTGTTGTAGAATCTCATAAAAACGGAAACGTTTGGATTAAAATAGAGTAGAAAAAATGGAAATGAAAACCATAAAAGGTCCAGCCGTATTTTTAGCGCAGTTTGTAGATAAAAAAGAACCATTTAATTCTTTAGATGGAATGTGCCAGTGGGCATCCAATTTGGGCTATAAAGGGATACAAATTCCAACATGGGAACTTTCTCTTATAGATTTAGATAAAGCAGCCGAAAGCCAAACCTATTGCGACGAGTTAAAAGGAACAATAAATAGTTACGGATTAGTGATAACAGAACTTTCTACCCATCTTCAAGGACAATTAGTAGCTGTTAACCCAGCTTACGATTTAATGTTCGATAATTTTGCTCCCAATACTGTTAAAAACAACCCCAAAGAAAGAACACAATGGGCTATTGATACCTTAAAAAAAGCTGCTGTTGCTAGTAGGCGCTTAGGTCTTAATGCGCATGCTACATTTTCGGGAGCATTATTGTGGCATACTTGGCATCCTTGGCCACAACGACCAAAAGGTCTTGTGGAAATGGGTTTTAAAGAAATTTCAAAAAGATGGTTGCCAATACTTGATGTGTTTGACGAAAATGGCGTAGATATTTGTTATGAAGTACATCCAGGTGAAGATATTCATGATGGCGATACCTTCGAGCGGTTTTTAGCTGCAACGGGAAATCATAAACGTGTAAATATTCTTTACGACCCATCACATTTTGTGTTACAACAGCTGGATTATATTCAATATATTGATCATTACCATGAGTTTATTAAAGCCTTTCATGTGAAGGATTCAGAATTTAACCCAACAGGTAAAAAAGGAACATTTGGAGGTTATAACGACTGGAGAGATCGTGCAGGACGTTACCGATCACCTGGAGATGGGCAAGTAGATTTCAAAACGATTTTTTCTAAACTAACCGAATATGGTTGCGATGTTTGGGCAGTGTTAGAATGGGAATGTGTTATTAAAAGCCCTGAACAAGGTGCCAGAGAAGGAGTGCCTTTTATTAAACGTCATATCATTGAGGCAACTCAAAAAGCTTTTGATGATTTTGCAGGAGCTGAAGTAGATAAAGAACAGCTTAAAAAAATATTAGGAATTTAAGTTTTTATACACATGAAAAAAAGAATAATGTATGTTTTAGTTTTAATAGCAATTGTATCTTGTAAAGAATCTTCAAAAGAATCTGAATCAATTCAAACAGAAAAAGAAATGCTAAAAGAAGAAATTTCAAATAATGAATCGAAATGGATAACTCTTTTTGATGGCTCATCATTTAACAATTGGAGAGGCTATTTAAAAGAAGAAATGCACCCCGAATGGACGATTCAAGACGGTGTAATGGCTTTTACACCGGGAGAACTAGGAGGAAAAAACATAATAAGTAAGCAAAAATTTACCAATTTTATATTGTCTCTCGAATGGAAAATATCCGAAGAAGGTAATAGTGGTATTTTTTGGGGAGTATTTGAAGATGAAAATTTTTCGGAAGCATATCATACAGGACCAGAAATTCAAGTGTTGGATAATGAAGGGCATTCGGATTCAAAAGTAGCAAATGGAACTCATAAAGCAGGGTCGTTATACGACATGATTGGCTGTCCTGATGAGTTTATTAATCCCGCAGGAGAATGGAATCTATGTGTTTTAGAAATAAATCACAAAACAAACATAGGGAAAGTGACTATGAATGGGAATAAGGCTTTTACTTTTCCTGTAAATGGAGAAGATTGGGATAAAATGGTATTAAATTCCAAATTTAAGGGTTGGGAAGGTTTTGGAAAATACCAAACAGGACATATAGGATTGCAAGACCATGGAGATAAAGTGTGGTATAGAAATATTAAAATAAAAGAACTTTATTAATTTGAGCAACTCTATTTTAGTTAGTTTATAATTATTGGAAGCTATAAAATGAGCTCTTTTTCTATTAGAGACTTTGTGGCTTCAAAAGTTAATGGTTATAGCAATGCTATTTTAAAAGAACTACTTGATAAAAAAACATCTAACTTTATTAATACCGACTATATACTTTAAAATCGCTTCAATTGTATTATCTTAGTGCTATAACTAAATTACACGTCATGAAATTTTTTAAATATTTATTATTGTCGTTTTTTACTTTTATGTTAGTAATTGCATGTGGTGGTGAAGAAAAGAAGAAAGAAGAGCCTAAAAAAGTGAAGATAGGAGTCCAGAAAGAAATTAAGAAAAAAGACGATAATGTTGCAAATGTTGTTTTGACTGCCAATGATTCTATGCAATACAATAAGAAAGAAATAAAAGTAAAGGCAGGTCAAAAAGTAAGATTGACTTTAAGACATATTGGTAGAATGAATATAGACGAGATGGGACATAATTTTATTTTACTAAAAATGAATGTCAATGCAGATGAATTTGTAGCTAAAGCAGCAACAGAGCAGGCTAATGGCTATATTCCAAAAGACAGTCCCGATATAATTGCGCATACAAAGCTTATTGGAGGAGGAGAAATTACTGTAATAGAATTTGATGCGCCCGAACCGGGTGTCTATCAATTCTTATGTAGTTTCCCAGCACATTATGCGACGATGCGTGGAAAATTTATTGTTGAATAAATACATTTAAAACAGTAAATATTAATAGTTTTCGCAAAAAACATTGACTATGTGTCTGTTATGTCAAAATAAATTGTAGGTTTGCCTTATGATTATCACAAAAAATAAAATACGTACTACAGTTCCCAGTTTGCGCTTGCGCATTCGCCGTCGCTAATTCTTCTATTTAGTAACACTTTTTATTACGTAATTTTATTTTTTCACTTTGTACAAATTAATTTTAATATCATTTTCTCAAAATTTAGTTATTTCTCAAAATAACACGATTTCTGTACGTCGCTTTTTCCCACGTCGCCCTTAGGGTGTATTTCTATGTATAGGAACTAAGGTGAGTCCAGTTCTGTTTTTCAAATCATAATTTTTCAAAATAATTTAATTTAAAATCAATACAATGAAACGAGCATGTTAGAATTTTTATCAATTAAGGAAATGATTAATAGCGAACTGCATGTAACCGTTAAAAAATAATAAATACAAACACATGAAAATTGTTATTGCTGATAAATCACATAGTATTTACGCAGATATTATTTGCGAAACTATATCTCAAGCTGCACAAGTTAGAGGAACAGGGATTGCAAAACGTAAACCAGATTATATCATTACCAAAATGGAAAACGGTAATGCTGTGATTGCTTTAGATGGAAACAAATTTGCTGGCTTTTGCTATATCGAAAAATGGGATCATGGCAAGTTTGTCGCGAATTCAGGTTTAATTGTTTATCCAGATTATAGAGGTCAAGGGCTTGCTAAAAAGATTAAGAAAATTGTGTTTGAACATTCAAGAACAAAGTTTCCAAATGCCAAAGTATTCAGCATTACAACAGGATTGGCAGTTATGAAAATGAATAGCGCATTGGGTTATAAACCTGTTACGTTTTCAGAATTAACAAACGATCAATCGTTTTGGAAAGGCTGTCAAACATGCAAAAACTATGATGTGTTACAACGTACGGAACAAAGTATGTGTTTATGTACAGGAATGTTATTCGACCCTAATTCAAAAGAAAAAAAAGTAAACAAAAAAATAAAATCAAAAGTTTTTAATCGATTAAAAAGAATCAAACAAACCTTGTTTTTAAAAATCAATAAGTAATGGTAAAGCAATTAAAATCAGACTATTCTCTAACTTTGGGAGAGGTGTCACAGAGCGACAGAGTGGGCATGAAAAAATTAGTATTAGCCTATAGTGGCGGTTTAGACACCTCGTATTGCGCAATACATCTATCTAAAAATGAAGGGTTTGAGGTCCATGCTGCGAGCGTGAATACTGGAGGATTTACTCAAAAAGAAATTAAAGTCATTGAAGCAAAAGCATTTAAAATGGGTGTTACAACCTATAAAAATATTGATGCGATTACGACTTACTATAATAAAGTAGTGAAGTATCTTATTTATGGGAATGTCTTAAAAAACAATACGTATCCTTTATCGGTAAGTGCCGAACGAATTATTCAAGCTATTGAAATTGTGGAGTATGCGAAAAGTATCAATGCCCAGTATATTGCACATGGTAGCACAGGAGCAGGAAATGATCAAGTAAGATTCGATTTAATTTTTCAAACTTTAGCACCAGAAATTGAAATTATTACTCCCATTAGAGATGGGAATTTAACGCGACAAGAAGAAATTGATTATTTAATTAAAAATGGGGTTGACATGTCTTGGCAAAAAGCTAAATATTCGATCAACAAGGGACTTTGGGGAACAAGTGTTGGAGGTGAGGAAACCTTGACGTCTCATCAACCTTTACCAGAATCTGCGTATCCTTCACAATTGCAAAAAAAAGGAGAAGAAAAAGTAACACTCACTTTTTATAAGGGCGAACTGATTGCTGTAAACGGAAAAGAAAATAATCCAGAGATAAACATTGAAGTCTTGAATGATTTAGCATCCGGATATGCCATTGGTAGAGATATTCATGTTGGCGATACTATTGTTGGAATTAAAGGACGTGTTGGTTTTGAAGCAGCAGCAGCAACGATTATTATTAAAGCACATCATCTGTTAGAAAAACATACGCTTACCAAGTGGCAACTGCAACATAAAGATTATCTGTCAAATTGGTATGGTACACATTTGCATGAAGGCCTGTATTTAGATCCAGTAATGAGAGATGTGGAAGCTTTTTTAGAGAGTAGCCAAAAACAAGTTTCTGGAGATGTTTTTGTAACCTTAAAACCATATCATTTTATATTAGATGGAATTACTTCCAAGCACGATTTAATGAATGCCAAGTTTGGAAGTTATGGCGAAATAAATAAAGGTTGGACAGCAGAAGAGGCTAAAGGGTTTATTAAAATCTATAGCAATCAAAGTAAAATTTATCGACAAGTAAATAATTAATCATGATTAAAGTAGGAATAATAGGAGGCGCAGGTTATACAGCAGGAGAATTAATTAGATTGCTAATTTTTCATCCTAAAGCTGGAATCAATTTTGTATATAGTACATCTAACGCTGGAAATAAAATTAGTGCTGTTCACCAGGATTTAGTTGGTACAACAAATCTAAATTTTACTAATGAAGTGAATACCGAAGTTGATGTACTATTTCTATGTTTAGGACATGGAAACTCAAAAGCATTTTTAGAACAGCAAACATTTTCAAAGCATACTAAAATCATCGATTTAGGTAACGATTTTAGATTAAAATCTGATGCAATATTTCAAGATAACACCTTTGTATATGGCTTGCCAGAATTACAAAAAGACGCTATAGTAAATACAAATTATATAGCAAACCCTGGCTGTTTTGCTACTGCTATTCAGTTAGCATTACTGCCTTTAGCAAATTGGGAGTTATTAAGCAATGATGTACATGTAAATGCAGTAACTGGAGCTACAGGAGCAGGAATATCCTTATCTAAAACCACGCATTTTACGTGGAGAGATAATAATTTTTCGTATTACAAACCTTTTACGCATCAGCATTTAGGAGAGATAAATCAAAGCGTTAAGCAATTGCAAGATGCTTTTTCTTCAGAAATTCTTTTTATGCCAAACAGAGGAAATTTTTCAAGAGGAATTTTTGCTACGGCGTACACCAATTTTGAAGGAAGTTTAGAAGACGCAAAAGCGATGTATAAATCGTTTTATAAAGATGCAGTATTCACCTTTGTTTCAGATGAGGAATTGCATTTAAAACAAGTAGTTAATACCAACAAATGTTTGATTCATTTACATAAACACAATAACAAATTATTAATCACAAGTATAATAGATAATTTATTAAAAGGTGCTTCTGGTCAAGCCATTCAAAACATGAATTTAATGTTTGGTTTTGAAGAAACGGAAGGGTTGCAACTAAAAGCAAATTTTTTTTAGCACAAACCAGACCTCACAGGTTTTAGAAACCTGTGAGGTCTGAAAAACAATTAAATTATGAAAATAGCAATAATAGGAACAGGAAATTTAGGACAATCCATTGCAAAAGGATTGATTACCACCAATGCAATTACGACATTGTATTTAACAAAAAGAAATATTGAAAGCATCCAAGATTTTGAAGGCTACAAAAATGTGATTATTACTTCAGATAATGTAAAAGCAGTTAAACATTCAGACATTCTGATTTTTGCTGTTCAGCCTGCACATTTTGAATCTATTTTAAAAGACATTGCACCTTTTTTAAACGAGAATCATATCATAATTTCTACAATTACTGGTTTTACAATTTCAAGAATAGAAGCTGTTGTTGGTCAGGAGCAATTTATAATTCGAGCCATGCCAAATACTGCCATTGCTGTCGGAAAATCTATGACCTGTATATGTGTTAATGAAAATGGCAAGAAACGTATTAAAATTGCCGAAGCTATTTTTAATCGTTTAGGAACTTCTATCTCTATTCCAGAAAGTCAAATGCAAGCTGCAACAGTAATTTGCGCCAGCGGAATTGCCTTTTGGATGCGATTGATTAGAGCCACAACCCAGGCAGCAATTCAATTAGGTTTTGATGCCAAAGAAGCTCAAGAACTTGCGATGCATACTTGTGAGGGTGCTGCCAATTTATTAATCACAACGGGTAACCATCCAGAGCAGGAAATAGATAAAGTAACTACGCCAAAAGGCTGTACTATTGAAGGCTTAAACGAAATGGAACACAAAGGATTAAGCTCGTCGCTTATTCAAGGTATGGTAACATCTTTCAATAAAATTAACAGTATAAAAACGGACCAATTATGAGCCTATTTAATGTATATCCTTTGTTCGATATTACTCCTGTAAAAGCTAAAGATGTGTATGTTTTTGACGAAAAGGGCACAAAATATTTAGACTTGTATGGTGGACATGCTGTGATTTCTATAGGTCATTCACATCCTGAATATGTCAATAGTATTAGTGAGCAAGTGAGTAAAATCGGGTTTTATAGTAACTCCATTCAAAATCCTTTACAGGTTAAATTAGCTTTAACATTAGGAAAACTATCTAAATGTGAAGCGTATCAATTATTTTTATGTAATTCTGGAGCTGAAGCGAATGAAAATGCACTAAAATTAGCCTCATTTCATACAGGGAAAAAGAAAGTAATTGCTTTTAAAAATTCGTTTCATGGTCGAACGTCAGCAGCAGTTGCAGCAACCGATAACCCCAAAATTATAGCACCTTTAAATGCACAACAGGAAGTTGAATTTATAGAATTAGGTGATCTCGTTTCTGTTGAAAAAGCATTAGTTAAAAACGATGTTTGTGCTGTTATAATAGAAATTATACAAGGTATTGGAGGATTAGATGAAAGCACAACCGAATTTTACCAAGGTTTAAGCAAATTATGTAAAAAATACAATTCACTTTTAATTGTAGATGAGGTACAATCTGGGTTTGGAAGAACAGGCGATTTTTTCGCATTTCAGAAACACAACATTACTCCCGATATTATTTCGATGGCAAAAGGTATGGGAAATGGATTTCCCATTGGAGGGATTTTAATTCATCCAAACATCGAAGCGTCTTTGGGATTATTAGGCACCACCTTTGGTGGAAATCATTTAGCCTGTGCTGCATCATTAGCCGTTTTAAATGTTTTAGAAAGCGAAAATTTAATGCAAAACGCAAAAGATGTTTCAAGGTATTTTAAAGAAAAAGCAAAATCACTTTCTAATTTAAAATCAGTTAAAGGAAGAGGTTTAATGTTAGGATTAGAGTTCGATTTTAATGTTTCAGAATTGCGAAAAAAACTCATTTTCGAGCATCATATATTTACAGGAAGTGCTAAAAACCCTGATGTATTGAGAATACTTCCTCCATTAACTATTCAGAAGCATCATATCGATGTGTTATTTAAAGCACTTGAAAAAGAATTATTAGACCTGTCAGGTTTCAAAAACCTGACAGGTCTAAAAGAAAATTGAAGTTCAATTAAAAAGATCACCACTTTCGTGGGAAATAAATATGAAAAAATATACAAACATAAATGACATACCAAATCTTTCTGAAACCATTCAGCAAGCTATTCAATTAAAAGAAAATCCCTTTAGGTTTTCAGAATTTGGAAAGTATAAAACCTTGGTGATGCTGTTTTTTAATTCCAGTTTACGCACGCGATTAAGTACAGAAAAAGCAGCAAAAAATTTGGGAATGCAAGTCATGGTTTTAAATGTTAGCGACACCTGGAATTTAGAGTTTGAAGATGGGACTATAATGAATTTAAACACTTCTGAACATGTTAAAGAAGCCGCACAGGTAATATCGCAATATGCCGATATTATTGCTGTTAGGGCATTTCCAACTTTAAAAGACAGGCTAAAAGACGAACAAGAATTTGTACTCAATAGCTTTATAAAATATGCTTCTGTACCTATTGTAAATATGGAAAGTTCAACGTCACATCCATTACAAGCCTTAACAGATGCTATTACGATTGAAGAGTTAAAAACTAAGCCTAAACCAAAGGTGGTTTTGTCGTGGGCACCACATCCTAAAGCCTTACCACATGCTGTTGCTAATTCATTCATAAAAATGATGCAATCTATTGATATAAATTTTAGTATTACGCATCCTAAAGGCTACGAGTTAAACCAAGAAATTACAAAGAACACACCCATTAATTACAATCAAGAAGACGCTTTAAAAGATGCTGATTTTGTATATGTAAAGAATTGGAGCAGTTATAATGATTATGGACAAATATTGAATGAGGACACCAATTGGATGATGACTCAAGAAAAGTTAGGCAAGGCAAAATTTATGCATTGTTTACCAGTGCGACGAAATGTAGTTGTTGAAGATGCTGTTTTAGATAGTGAGCAATCTGTAGTGATTCAGCAAGCAAATAATAGAACTTATGCAGCACAAGTTGTACTAAAACAAATATTAGAAAATTTATAAAAAAATGTCAGGTTGAGCGTAGTCGAAACCTATTCCATCTTAAAAAAATGAAAACACTAAAAATTATAAAAATAGGAGGAAATATTATCGATAATGAAAAGGCATTAGAGAGTTTTCTGATAAGTTTTTCAAAAATAAAAGGCAAGAAAATATTGGTTCATGGAGGTGGTAAATTAGCATCAAATCTCGCAAAAAAAATGAATGTTGAAGTAAAAATGGTAGATGGCAGACGTATTA
>JADFSQ010000044.1 GCA_022560715.1 Bacteroidota bacterium | reverse complement strand
CTATCGCGCGGACTGTTCAGCTATCCTACGCAGCCGCTATGTCGGCGCCGGCAGACGCGCGGCGGAATACAAGCGTGATGTCGATGGTGCCCGCGCCCGTGGAATCTGTGCCTGTGGCCTTGAGTTGAATCTTCTTACCTTTTTCAAGGACAAAGTGAATGCCTGTCACCGTCGCACCGGCCAAGTCCACTGTCTTGTTACCGCCCAGACCAGAAACGATTGTCTCGACTGGTGCAGCCATTCCGCTTGCATTGTCGTTTGCACCCGGAGCATCAGTTGTAAAATCGGTTGCATCGCTCGCGCGAGAATCAATATCGCCACTCATGATTATAAACCGATTAGGATATTTTGTGCCACGTTGAATAGCAACTACGTTAACCACCCAAACATCATGTACAATACGTGCATTATCGCCTTTTGGAATAAGATTTTTTTGATAAAAAACTTCCAAGCAACTATTACAATTTTTGGAAATAGTTTCAAACTTGCTTTTTATCCAACGTCTTGCAGCACCGATGCCACGAGTTTCAGAAAGTGTATCGCTTAAGGTATGTCGTGTGCCAAAATCGACTAAAGTTTTGACGTCTTGTTTTATGCGCTCGGCTGAAACGGATTTAATGATGTCGTATAGTTTTGAATCGGTTTGTGAGAAACTGCTCATTGTAAAAAACAGCAGCGTAATAGTTAGTAAATGTTTCATTGTGTTATTGTTTTGTGTAACTGAATTTTACGATTTCTATAGTACCATCGTCCTTATGAATATCGACATGGACGACCATTTCTTTATCACTAATTTTTTCAAAAGTCATACCTTCAAAAACGACTTTGTTTGCTGTAATTTCTTTAAGTGGAAAATCTATGGTTTCATCTTTGGTTTCCCAACCTTTAAGGTCATAATTAAAATGTTTTAACTGTAATATTAGTGTATTTTCTATTTCTCTTATAATTTCAATTTCGTAAAAAGATACTTTTCCATCAATTATTAGTTTAAAAGTAGCCATCATCGAGCCACCAGAGGGTTTACTCCATATTTCTTCAGTTATTCCACCAAAGGCTTCTCCTTTCCAAGTACCAGAAATCCAAGCTATGTTTTCAAGTTTTGGTTCTAATTTTTTGTTAAGATTGCTTTCTTCAACTTTTGTACTTTCGCCAACTAAAGCAAGTTTTGTTCCGTCAGGATTTACGGCTAAACGTGTAATGTTTGTAATGCCATAATCTTTTATCGAAGCAACTTCAACCCATTCTACATCTTTATTTGGGGTGAATGAATAAAGCATGTCATCTTTCCCCATAAGAACCGTTCCATTTGGTAACCAACACATGTCTTCAGATTTTGAGAGTGTATTTGTTATAAATTTTGTTTTACCAGAAACTAGGTTTAATGATTTAATTTCCCATAAACTGTCATTTGCTTTAGATATATAGCTCACTAAATTTGTATTAGGAATCTTATGAAGTGAGCGACCAACGTTAGCTTCAACTTTAAAATTTTCCTGTGTTTCGAAATTTGTTGTATAGAGTGACATTCCACCATTTTCTAATACAGAAGACACCAAAATACTATCATTATACCAAGTGTGGTAACCAATAACTATGTCATCAACCAAAACTTCAGACTCACCATTTCTTAAACTGTATTTATATAGTTTTTGAGTGCCATCTTTATCTAAACGAATTGCAGAAACGGCTTTTTGACTCGGAATTTTTAAAGGTGAGTATTCACTACCTTCAGTACGATTTATATAGATTTTGGAATCGTAATTAATAGTGTACTTTACAATATCGGTTTGTCCATTACGTGCTCCAGCAAAAAAAATGGTATTGTTATCCATAAAGGAAGGTTGATTATCATAGCCTTTATTATCTGAAATATTTTTCATATTTGAAAGCTCAAACGCTCCGTTTTTTATGTTTAAATCAAATAGAAAAACATCAGTGTCAGGTTGAGAGAAATTGAGTAGAGGTAATAAAGCGATAAGGATTAAAAAATAATGTTTCATTTGAATGAATTTTATTTTTTAAAGTTAGGTAATCTTGTTGTAAAAAAAACGTCCTGACCAAATTGTAAATTGGTTCGAGACGCTTTTCTATTTCTAACTAACTAAAATTTAAAAACAGTACTTATTTTCTTCTGTAATTTTATCAGCAATAATATTTCTTAACTCTATAATATTAGGCATATTAGTGTATTTGAGATAACGTCTTAATCCCATAAGCATCATGCGTTGCTCATCGCCTTCAGCAAAAGAAATGATGGAGTGTTTACCAGCAGTTTCAATAATATCTATAGCGTGGAATAAATTTAATTTTGCCATAGCAATTTGTGCTTTCACTTTGTCTTCGCCCTCTTTTTTGGCCATTTTTTCAGCACGTAAAATAGCAGATTCTGCCATATAAATCTGAATTAAAATATCTGAACACGCTAACATTAACTGTTGATGTTCTTCTATTTTCTCTCCATATTTTTGTAAAATTGCTCCTGCAACCATTAAAAATAATTTTTTAAGATTAGCAATAATATGTCTTTCTTCAGTGAATAACTCGGAAAAATCTGGTGTTTCAAAAGAAGGAATACTTGTTAACTCATTAGCAACAGCAGTAGCTGGACCCAATACATCTACATGACCTTTCATAGCTTTTTTAATGAGCATACCAATACATAACATACGGTTGATCTCGTTTGTACCTTCGTAAATTCTTGAAATTCGGGCATCTCTCCAGGCAGATTCTACTGGCATTTCTTCAGAAAATCCCATTCCTCCAAAAATCTGAATACCTTCATCTGTACAGGATTGAGCATGTTCGGAAACTGCAACTTTAAGTATAGAACATTCTATGGCATATTCTTCAACGCCTTTTAATTCGGCTTCCTGATGTGTGTCTTTACCATTAGCCTGACGCAATGCAATTCGGTCTTCAATATTTTTTGCAGCTCTATAACTTGCAGCCTCACCAACCCAGCAGTTTGTTGCCATTTCAGCAAATTTTTGACGTATGGCACCGAATTGAGCAATAGGTGTATTAAACTGTATGCGTTCATTAGCATATTGTATAGACACTGATATTACACGTCGTTGAGCTTCTAAACAACCAGCAGCTAATTTAATACGACCAACGTTAAGCGAATTCATAGCAATTTTAAAACCATTACCTCGAGTGGATAACATATTCTCAACTGGAACTTTTGTGTCGCTAAAAAACACTTGACGCGTAGAAGAAGCTCGAATGCCCAATTTGTGTTCTTCTTCTCCCATTGTTATTCCATTTTCAGGATCATTTTCAACAATAAAACCTGTAATATATTTATCGTCTTCTATACGGGCAAAAACAATCATTACACTACAAAAACCAGCGTTGGAAATCCACATTTTATTTCCAGTGATGCTGTAATATTTTCCGTCCTCTGATAAAACTGCTTTTGTTTTACCTGAATTTGCATCACTTCCTGCGCTTGGTTCGGTTAAGCAATAGGCTCCAAACCATTCGCCTGTTGCTAATTTGGGAACGTATTTTTTCTTTTGCTCTTCTGTACCGTAAAGTGTTATTGGCATAGTACCAATTCCTGTGTGAGCACCAAATGCTGTACTGAACGATCCTGTAGCTCCTGAGATATAATCGCAAACCAGCATTGTAGAAACAAATCCCATTCCAAGACCATCATATTCTTCAGGTACAGCAACTCCAAGGAAACCGAGTTCTCCGGCTTTACGCATACAACTTTCGGTAAGTGCGAAATCTTTTTGCTCAAAACGTGCTTTATGAGGCCATATTTCCCGATCTACAAATTCTATGACAGCGTCGCGCATCATTTGTTGTTCTTCAGAGAAATCTTCAGGTGTGAAAATGTCTTCACAATTTGTTTCTTTTACAATGAATTGTCCTCCTCTTAATATGCTTTTTTCTGTTGTTTCCATTTTTTATTTGACTTATGATGGTAAGACTTATGACGTATGATACGAAATAAACCAGCCATATTGTTTGTTTTAATTTTAGAATAGAAAATAGAGAAAAGAGAATAGATAATAGACTAAATTAGTTTAACCCATTTTGAAAGCCCATTGTCATTCTTTGAAATTCTTCTATTTTATTTTCTAATGTTTTTAAAGTGTTATCGTTAATATATTTTCTGTGTTTTGCTACTAATAGTTGTGTGCCAAGTTCAAATGATGAGCCTAAAGAAATATCTAAAAAATGACTAAATGATTTGTCAGTTCTGGCTGAACCTTCAGCAATATTGCTTGGCATAGAAACCGAACATTTACTTAATTGAGAACTTAAATCATATCTTTCGTGTTTAGGAAATTCCATCAAGATGTCTGAAATATCATTTGTAATTTCTAAACCGAGTTGCCAGATTTTAAGATTTTTATAATTATGTCTTCTTTTAGTACTCATTTAGTCTTTTTTCTTTTATCTATTTTCTATATTCTTAATTAAGAAATTCAAATATCCCTGCAGCTCCTTGCCCAGTTCCTACACACATGGTTACCATTCCATATTTTCCTTTCATATTTTGTTTTCGCATTTCATCGAATAACTGAACAGAAAGTTTTGCTCCTGTGCAACCTAATGGATGACCAAGTGCAATGGCTCCCCCATTTACATTGACGATATCTTGATTTAAATCGAGTTCTCGACACACTGCCAAAGATTGTGAAGCAAATGCTTCATTTAGTTCGATTAGAGAAATATCATCTTGTTTTAATCCCGCTTGTTTTAAGGCTTTCGGAATGGCTTTTACTGGACCGATTCCCATAATACGAGGCTCAACTCCAGCAGCAGCATAATTTACTAAACGAGCAATTGGTTCAAGGTTTAATTCTTTGACCATAGCTTCACTCATTACCATTACAAATGCTGCGCCATCACTCATTTGTGATGAGTTTCCTGCGGTTACACTTCCACCTTGTGCAAATACAGCACGCAGTTTTGCCAGTGCTTCAAGGCTTGTGCCTTTTCTTGGACCTTCATCTTTAGTTACAGTATATGATTTTGTGGCTTTCTTTCCATTTTCATCTACATATATTTGATCGACAGTAATTGGTACAATCTGGTCTTGAAATCTGTTTTCTGCTTGCGCTTTTAAGGCTTTCATGTGCGAATTAAAAGCAAATTCATCTTGGTCTTCTCGAGATACCTTAAACTGATTTGCTACAGCTTCGGCAGTATTTCCCATTCCCCAATAATAATCTTCATGACCAGATGTTGCAAGATTATAATTCAATTCTGGTTTATAGCCAGTCATCGGAACTGCGCTCATGCTTTCTGCGCCTCCAGCAATGATACAATCTGCCATTCCTGCTTGAATTTTAGCTGTTGCCATTGCAATAGTTTCGAGTCCTGAAGAACAAAATCGATTTACAGTTACTCCCGGGACATCAACAGTATCTAATCCCATAAGAGAGATGAGTCGTGCCATATTTAATCCTTGTGACCCTTCAGGCATTGCGTTGCCAACCATAACATCGTCAATACGAGTTTTATCAAGGTTTGGTAACTCTTTCATCATGTATTGGATGGTTTCTGCTGCTAATTCGTCTGTTCTTTTAAAACGAAATACACCTCTTGGTGCTTTACCAATTGCTGTTCTGTATGCTTTTACGATGTATGCCTGTTTATTCATAGTTCTAATTTTTGTTTTGAAAAAGAGAGCCTAGAATCTAGATGTCTAGAATTTAGACTTCAGTTATTTTCCTAGGTTATCTATAAATGAACCAATCATTTTTTGGATTGGTAGTATTTTATTTTCTAATTCTTTAAATTTTATTTCACTTAAATAATTTTCATTGAAAGAAACAATTAATTGTGTTTCCCATTCGAAAGCTGAACCTAAACTAGTTTCAAGATAATTTTTGAAATGCCTATCTGTACTTTTGCTTGAGCCTTCAGAAATATTTGAAGGAATTGAAACAGCACACTTATTCATTTGTACGATTAAATTATATCTTTCAAAATCAGGAAAAGTTTTTGTAAGCTTATAACTTTCACTAACAAGGATAATTCCTTCTTTCCATATCTTCATTTTTTTAAAGTTATGCCTTCTCACTTGTCTAGATTCTTTTAGTCTAGTTTCTAGTTTTTATTTATCTAGTTACGTAACGGTTTCCCAGTTTTTAACATATGTTCAATGCGTTCTAAAGTCTTGCGTTCTGTTGCTAAACTTAAAAATGCTTCACGTTCAAGGTCTAATAAATATTGTTCACTCACTAAAGTTGGTTCAGATAAATCACCACCAGCCATTACATAAGCTAGTTTGTTTGCGATTTTATGGTCGTGTTCACTTATATATCTACTTGCTTCCATAGCATCTGTTCCTACTAAAAACATTCCAAGAGCTTGTTTGCCAAGTACTTTAATGTCTGTTCTATGCACAGGTTTTGTATAGCCTTGTTCTGCCATGAGTTTGGCATACGCTTTTGCTGTAGCAATTTGTCGGTCTTTATTAACAATAACTATATCTTTTCCTTTTTGAAGGATTCCTAAATCGAAGGCTTCATAAGCTGAAGTGGACACTTTTGCTGTTGCAATAGTTAAAAAATAGTCTTGAAGTACATTCAATTCTACATCGTTCTTTTTGAAAGTATCAGCAGCTCTTAAAGCCATTTCTTTAGAACCTCCACCACCAGGAATTACACCAACTCCAAACTCTACCAAACCTATATATGTTTCGGCTGCTGCTACAATTTTATCGGCGTGCATTGATAATTCGCAACCCCCACCAAGTGCCATTCCGTGAGGTGCCGCAACTGTAGGAATAGACGAGTAGCGCATACGCATCATCGTGTCTTGAAACATTTTAATGCCCATATTTAGCTCGTCGTATTCTTGCTCTACTGCCATCATAAATATCATCGCAATGTTTGCTCCAACCGAGAAATTCGCTGCCTGATTACCGACAACCAATCCTTGAAAATCTTTTTCGGCGAGATCGAATGCTTTGTTTAATCCTGCGAGAACATCGCCACCAATCGTGTTCATTTTAGATTGAAATTCTACATTTAGAATTCCATCTCCTAAATCTTCAATTACAACGCCAGAATTTTTCCAAACTTCATTAGACTTTCTAATATTATTTAATATGATAAAAGCGTCTTGTCCTGGAATTTTTTCTTGTGATTTTTTAAGAATGTCATAAGCATAAGTAGCTCCATTTTTTATAGTATAAAACGAAGAGCTTCCCGATGCTAGCATGTGGTTTACCCAAGCTGCGGGTGTATATCCTTCGGCTTTCATCATTTCTATTCCTTTTTCTACACCAATGGCATCCCAAATTTGAAACGGACCGTGTTCCCAACCGTAACCCGCTTTCATAGCATCATCAATTTTAAAAAAATCGTCGGTAATTTCTGGAATTCTATTCGTTACATAAGCAAATAGTGCAGCTAAATTTTTTCGGTAGAATTCACCAGCTTTGTCTTTTCCAGTTATTAAAACTGGCCATCTATCTATAACTCTATCTATGGTTTTGATAAGTTCTAAAGTTGCAAACCGTGCTTTCTTAGAAGTCTCATATTCAAAAGTTTTAAGATTTAAGGTTAATATTTCTTTTTTGCCTTCAGCAGAAACAGTTTTTTTATAAAACCCTTGTTTGGTTTTACTTCCAAACCATTTGTTATCCATCATTTTATTGATAAAATCTGGGGTTTTAAAAATCTCTCTCACTTCATCCTCTGGGCAGTTGTCATAAATGCCGTTGGTTACAAGCACCATGGTGTCTAAACCCACAACATCTACGGTTCTAAAAGTAGCCGATTTTGGTCTTCCAATAACAGGTCCTGTAAGTTTATCGATTTCGGTAACGCTGAGGTCTAATTCATCAACCATCTGAAATAAACTCATGATGCTAAAGGTACCTATTCGGTTTCCTATAAAAGCAGGGGTGTCTTTTGCAACTACAGATGTTTTTCCTAAAAATTGTTCACCGTATCCATTTAAAAACTCAAGAATTGAAGGGTCGGTGTTTGGACCCGGAATTATTTCAAATAATTTTAAGTAGCGTGCTGGGTTAAAAAAGTGTGTGCCACAAAAATGCTTCTGAAAATCTTCACTACGACCTTCGTTCATAAAATGAATAGGAATTCCGGATGTATTTGTTGTGATAAGTGTTCCTGGCTTGCGGTGTTTTTCGATAGTTTCAAAAACCTGTTTTTTAATATCTAAACGTTCTATAACCACTTCAATAATCCAATCTACTGACGAAATTTTCGAAATATCGTCTTCCAGATTTCCAGTAGTAATTCTACTAGCAAATTTTTGGTTGTAAATTGGCGAAGGCTTCGATTTTAAAGCTGCTTTTAACGAATCGTTTACCAAACGGTTTCTTACAATTTTATCGTTAAGTGTTAAACCTTGCGCTTTTTCTTTGTCGGTTAATTCTCTAGGAACAATATCCAGGAGTAGTACTTCTACACCAATGTTGGCGAAATGACAGGCAATACCGCTTCCCATGATTCCTGAACCTATTACTGCTATTTTATTTATTCTTCGTTTGCTCATATCTATTTTCCACGAAAGAGGAAATCTGTTTTTAAATTAGTAACTATTCTAAAATGGATTCTTTATTGTTATATATTTTTTTGTTTGAAATCATTTCGGTTATGAGTTCTGTAACTTCATAAAAATGATTTAATTTTTCTTCTGAAATATTTTTTTTAATGGTTTCGTTAAAAGTCAATACTTTATCTCTAGAATATTCTCTATTTACTTTTCCAAATTCGGTTAAGTAAATAAGTACTCCACGACCATCTTCTGGATTTGGTCTTCGCTCTATAAGACCTTTTTCTTCCATAGTTTTTAAAATTCTAGAAAGACTAGTAGCTTCCATACCCATTTTTGGACCTAAGGTTGTAGAAGGGGCACCTTTTTCTGGATCTATACTTAAAAGTGTAAATGCTGTAGCCATGGTGCTATCAAAATTAGCAGCTTGCTCGTTATACATTTTTGTAACTGCTAGCCAAGTGGTGCGCAATACATAATCTATGGTTTTGTCTTTCATAGTATTTCCCACGAAAGTGGGAATCTGTTAAATGATAATAATTTAGTGAACTCCAAAGATAAGAAAATATATTATGCACGCATAGTAAATCAACAAAAATTATACAGATTGAGATTAAAAAATAAAGTCTAGAATTTTGCAAGTATAAGCCAACCAAAAAAATAAATGTAAACTGGCTTTACCCGATATGGGGAAAAGGCAAACACACCTAAAAAAAATTAAGCTCTCTTTGTTTATTAT
>JADFSQ010000043.1:5547-9279 GCA_022560715.1 Bacteroidota bacterium | reverse complement strand
GCCAGGTAGGCATAAACATTCATTGTTACCTCGAGAATTTCAGGTTCTGGGTTATAAAATTCTGGAATTTCAGCAGTTGCACCAAGCAAATTACTTTGAAAAGTTAAAGCAATCTGAGATATATCTCCGTAATTACGCAAGCTTTTTGTAATACCAGATCTCTTCACCTCGAGATCCCAGTAATTCTCACCTCCGTAAAAGGAATTAAGCAGTGAAGCAAGATGGTTCTTAAGCTTATCTTCGTACTCATTCTCGTTTTCGTACCATAAAGCTACAAGCTCTGCCACGATTGTCTCTCTGCCATTAATCTCAACAGAGCTGCGAAGTATGCTAAGCGTGAAAGAACTCTTCTCCAACTCAATAGTTGCAGTATTAATAATATCCAGCTTATTAGGAGGTGTTAGTGTTGACGGTTACGGTTCTGCAATTATTGTCGCTTTAGTATTAGCAGTACTAAACTTATTTGTGAAACCTGTTTTAGTAATTCTTACGTTACCAATCACAATTGTTACATTGGGTTTGTTTTTGTTAGTGGTTAATGCAATAATTATCTTATTAGCAGGAAAGCTCATTGGCGGTTTTTCGGTTGATGGAATATGGACTGCTATCTTGTTTAGTATTCTTCTATCAATATTGCAATCTATATTACATTCAGTCTTAAAAAAAGATAAAAAATAGATTTTTTAGGCTTTTAAAAAATTTGTTGGGTTGTAAAAATATTGTATTTTTGCGACCCAATTTTCATATAAGAAAACAATGAATATTACAAGAGAAAATATTGATGAGTTAAATGCTGTAGTAAAGGTGGATATTTCCAAAAGCGATTATAGCGATAAGGTGGATAAGATTTTAGCAGATTACCGAAAAACGGCTAACATTCCTGGATTTAGAAAAGGACATGTGCCAATGGGAATGGTAAGAAAACAATATGGTAAAGCGGTTTTAATAGATGAAGTAAATAAATTGCTTCAAGATGCACTTAATAAATATCTAACCGAAGAAAAATTGGATGTTTTAGGAAATCCGCTGCCAAAATCCCAAGATAATTTAGATTGGAATGCTGAAGAATTTTCTTTTGAATTCGAACTTGGTTTAGCGCCACAATTTGATGTGAAACTAAAAGGGAGAAAATCAATAACTCATTACAAAATTGTTGCCGACGAAAAAATGGTTAACAACCAAATTACAAGTATTCGTAAACAATATGGTAAACTCATCTCAAAAACTGTAATGACAGAAGGCGATGAACTCACAGGTGTTTTTAAAAACGAAGAAAAACAAATCGAAAATTCAGCAACATTTACATTAGATAAATTTAAAGGGAAAGCAAACTCTAAAAAGTTTATTGGTGCTAAAATTGGAGATGTTATTGCCCTAAAAACAAAAGGACTTTTTAATATCGAGCACGACTTAATAAACTTTTTAAAAGTTTCTCACGACGATGCGCACGAATTAAATATTGAAGTTACCTTCACTATTACCGAAATAAATACAAGAGAACTTGCAGATCTTGACCAGGAGTTGTTCGATAAATTATTTGGAAAAGGGACTATTACTTCGGTCACCGAACTTAAAGAAAGAATTAAACACGATGCCGAAAAACAATTTGTTCAACAATCCGATCAAAAATTATTGAATGATGTTACCGAGTATTTGGTAGAAGGGACAAAATTTAATTTACCGGCAACATTCTTACAAAAATGGATGCAAACTGCTGGAGAAGAAGCTATAGACGAGATTCAGGCTAAAGAAGAATATGAGAAATCGGAAAAAAGTATGCGCTACCAGTTAATTGAAGGGAAAATAATGGCAGATAATGATATTCAAGTTAATTTTGAAGATTTAAAAGCACATTCAAAAGAAATGATTAAAATGCAAATGGCACAGTTTGGACAAAACAATTCTTCAGATAAGGAGTTAGACGATATTGTGGCACGTGTACTATCAAATAAAGATGAGATAAAACGCTTATCTGAACAACTTGTGAGTCAAAAATTATTAGATTTATATAAAGAAAAAGCTAACCTCAAGACTAAAGAATTGTCGTACGATAAATTCATAAAAGAAGTTTACGGTTCATAGTTTTAAAAAATCATTATATTTAGACGTTGAATTAGACTTAATTCACAGCCTATTTTATTATCAATCAAATATTAAAAAGAATATGGATTACGGAAAAGAATTTAAAAAATTCGCTATAAAAGATCAAGGCATAAGCAGTACCTATTATGATAAAATGTTAAGTAGCATGTATCCTGTTGGTCAAACCCCAAATATTATTGAAGAACGCCAAATGAATGTTGCTATTTTTGATGTATTCTCCAGATTAATGATGGATCGCATCATATTTATGGGAACAGGAATTAGTGATCATGTTGCTAATATTATTCAAGCACAGTTATTGTTTTTAGAAAGCACAGATGGTTCAAAAGATATTCAAATATACATAAATTCTCCAGGAGGCAGTGTATATGCCGGATTGGGTATTTATGATACTATGCAATTAATTAAGCCAGATGTTGCAACAATTTGTACAGGAATGGCAGCATCTATGAGTGCGGTATTGCTATGTGCAGGAGAAAAAGGAAAACGTAGTGGTTTAACCCATTCCCGGATTATGATTCATCAACCTATGGGTGGAGCACAAGGACAAGCAAGTGACATCGAAATTACAGCTCGTGAAATAATATCCTTAAGAGAAGAGTTATATAGAATAATTAGTAAACATACAGGTCAGGATTATGATAAAATACATGCTGATAGCGATCGTGATTACTGGATGAAATCTGATAAAGCACTTGAATATGGTATGATTGACGAAATACTTGTGAAAAGTTAGTATTGATTCCAATAACTATTGAAATTGGAATTTGAGATTTTGTATATTGAAATTTAAATTTTTTTGAAAAATTTAATTTATGGCTAAAGAAGATTTAGAATGTTCGTTTTGTGGAAGGAAAAAACCCGAAACCAATTTACTTATAGCTGGTTTAGATGCACATATTTGTGATCGCTGTATCGAACAAGCTCATGGTATTGTTATTGAAGAATCGAAACAAACCGATAAAAGTGATCTTTCGGCAGAATTAATGCTGAAAAAACCACAGCAAATTAAAGCGTTTATGGACGAGTATATTATTGGTCAGGAATACACCAAACGTATAATGTCTGTTGCGGTTTATAATCATTATAAACGATTGTTACAAGCAAAAACCGATGATGATGTAGAAATTCAAAAGAGCAATATTATTATTGTTGGGGAAACAGGAACAGGTAAAACCTTAATAGCAAAGACTATTGCCCGAATGTTAAATGTACCTCTTGCAATAGTAGATGCAACAGTTTTAACCGAAGCCGGTTATGTTGGTGAAGATGTAGAAAGTATTTTAACTCGCTTACTGCAAGTAGCCGATTATAATCTTGAGAAAGCCGAAAAAGGCATTGTATTTATTGATGAGATAGATAAAATTGCACGTAAAAGCGATAATCCATCAATAACACGTGATGTATCGGGTGAAGGTGTGCAGCAAGGTCTGTTAAAATTGATGGAAGGAGCCATTGTTAATGTACCACCAAGTGGTGGCAGGAAGCATCCTGAACAAAAACTTATTCCAATTAATACAAAAGACATATTATTTATTTGTGGTGGAGCATTTGACGGGCTTGAAAAGATCATTGCAAAGAGAATGAATACCAAGGTAATCGGTTATAGAAGCAAAGCAACAGAAATAA
>JADFSQ010000043.1:0-5537 GCA_022560715.1 Bacteroidota bacterium | reverse complement strand
TGATGAGGTCGATAAAATATCCCGTAAAACGGAGAATCCCTCCATCACCCGTGATGTGTCTGGGGAAGGAGTGCAACAGGCCTTGTTAAAACTCTTGGAAGGAACTGTTGTAAATGTTCCGCCAAAGGGTGGTCGTAAGCATCCCGACCAAAAATTTATTGAAGTAAATACCGAAAACATCTTATTCATTGCTGGAGGAGCTTTTAATGGCATGGATCGTTTTATTTCCAAACGGTTAAACATGTCTGCGATTGGTTATAAAGCATCTCACGTTGAAGATGGTCTCGATAAAGATAATTTGCTGCAATATATTACGCCTAAAGACCTCAAAGACTTTGGATTAATACCAGAGATAATTGGACGACTTCCTGTTTTAACCTATATGAATTCTTTAGATGCAGTAACCTTAAGAGCAATTTTAACCGAACCGAAAAATGCCATTGTAAAACAGTATGTAAAACTGTTTGCTATGGACGATATTGAGCTAACTATCACAGAAGGAGCATTGGGTTTTATTGTAGAGAAAGCTGTTGAGTATAAACTTGGTGCTCGAGGTTTACGTTCGTTATGCGAAAAAGTTCTAACAGATGCGATGTTTTATTTGCCAGGAACTGATGAAACCAAATTAAATGTAACAAAGTCTTATGCTGAAGGAAAACTTACCAAAACGCTTCTTAAAAAATTAAAAGCAGTATCTTAAAAAAAAACTATTTTATAAAAAAAGGAAACCACTCTATTTTAATTTTAGAGTGGTTTTTATTTTGGATGTACTTAATTAATATCGCGATTTAGATTCTTTATGTTCTTAATTGCTCTTTAAAAGTAATATAAAAACTGAAAAATAAAAATGGTTTAGGCTGTTTTTAGATAAAGGCTAATTTATTTTCGATAAAAAGCTAATGTTTTTTAATATTCAAGATTAACAACTCCTCAATATAATCTCTTGTGTTTGATAAGCGAGGTATTTTATGTTGTCCACCAAGTTTATCTTTTTCTTTTAACCAGTCGTAAAACAAATGCGTTCTCGCGATATTAATTTTCGGTTTGTTAAGTGTTATGTTATTGTAGCGTTTTGCTTCATAATCGGAGTTTAAGGATTTTAACGCATTATCTAACAACTCGTTAAAATAGTTAATGTCTTTTGGTGGAGTTTTAAACTCTATTAACCATTCGTGAGCACCTTTTTCTTTGCCTTCCATAAATATTGGTGCAGCAGTAAAATCTACAATTTCAGCTTTGGTTTTTTTGCAAACAAGGTTTAAAGCATTTTCAGCATTCTCAATAATGAGTTCTTCTCCAAAAACGTTTATATAGTGTTTAGTTCTTCCAGAAATTTTTATTCTATAAGGATTTATGGATGTAAACCGAACAGTATCTCCAATTTTATAACGCCACAGTCCAGCATTGGTGGTAATAATAATAGCATAGTTTTTGCCAACTTCAACCTCACTTAATGGTATTATTTTTTCTTCAGAAGTACCATAAGTTTCCATTGGAATAAACTCGTAAAAAATGCCATAATCAAGCATTAACAATAACTCACTGGAATCATTTTTATCCTGAATGGCGAAAAACCCTTCTGATGCGTTGTAACTTTCGTAATATTTAAATTCTTTTCTCGGTAAAATTGCTTTGTACTGGTCTATATAAGGCTTAAAACTTACACCACCATGAAAATACACTTCAAGATTTGGCCAGATATCAAACAGACTTTGCTTATTTGTAGTTTCAAGAACGTTATTTAAAAGTACCAACATCCACGAAGGTACTCCGGTAAGGCTCGTTACGTTTTCATTTAGGGTTTCATCTACAATGGCTTGCATTTTGTATTCCCAATCATTCAATAAGGACACTTTACTACTCGGTGTACTGCCAAGCTCTGCCCAAAAAGGCATATTATCAATTAAAATAGCTGAAAGGTCACCAAATACAGTTCCATTTTTTCTGTACAGTTCTTTGCTTCCGCCAAGGCGTAAACTTTTCCCAGTAAACATTTGTGAGCCCTCATTGTTATTAAGATACATACACAACAAATCTTTACCAGCTGCATAGTGACAATCTTCCAACGACTCTGTACTTACAGGAATAAATTTACTCTTTGCATTGGTTGTGCCACTCGATTTAGCAAACCACTTTATTGGTGTTGGCCAAAAAATATTGTGTTCTCCTTTTCTTGAACGTTCAATAACATCTTGATATTCCTCATAAGTAGACACAGGAATTCGTTCGCTAAATGTTCTGTAATTATTAATGGATTCAAAATCGTACTGCTTACCAATCTGTGTGTCTTTAGCAATATCTATAAGGTCTAAAAGTAATTCGTTTTGAACGTCGTTAGGGTATTTTAAAAACAATTCAATTTGATGGAACCGTTTTTTTAAATACCATGATGCAATAGAATTTACTAAAGGAATTGGCATAGTTTGGTTATATTTAGTGTCTGAACAGAAACATTACAAAATTAAAAATGTTTATTTTTGCAATATTTGAATTTATTTTCAATCGCCTGATGCAAAGGTACCACATCATAAAAAGTAAACTCAAATCTCATCAAAAATAATTCATTTTGTAAAATTAGCCTGTTTCCGACCAGAGACTATTTACGAGAACTAAAATAGCGAAAATAAATTTATGAAATATCAAGGTGTATTAAGAAAAATGGATACCGAATTTGGGCAACCTATTCAATACTTTTTAATATTTGAAAACGATTTTTTAAATATGAATCAATTGTTGAATAAAACCATTACAATTCATTTTGTAAAGCACCAATGTTTAAATTGTAGTTTAGACAGACCCATTTACAGGCAGGGATTTTGTAAAAGTTGTTTTTTTGAAATCCCACAAGCTGCCGATTGGATTATGCGTCCGGAATTGAGCACAGCACATCTGGATAAAGAGGATAGAGATTTAGAATACGAAAAGAAAGCGCAATTGCAACCACATATTGTGTATCTCGCAAATTCAAGTAATGTAAAAGTTGGAGTGACTAGAAAAAACCAAGTGCCAACACGTTGGATAGACCAAGGAGCACATGAAGCTATCGAGATCGTAGAAGTGCCAAATCGATATCTCGCAGGAATTACCGAAGTCGCTTTAAAAGAACATGTAAGTGATAAAACCAATTGGCGAAAAATGTTGAAAAACGATATTGCTGATGAAAGCCTTGAAGCTTGGAAACAAAAGCTAAAAACATATATTCCTGAAGAAGCACAGGATTATTTTATTGAAAACAACAGCGAAACACATATTGATTTTCCAGTATTGCAATATCCAGATAAGCCTAAAAGTTTAAATATTGAAAAAGCACAAGAGTTTACCGGAAAACTTGTTGGTATAAAAGGGCAATATTTAATTTTTGAAAACCAGACCGTTTTTAATATACGAGCCAATGAAGGTTTGGTTATTGCTATTGCTATAAATTAAAAAACATACAACTTAACAGCTTGTAACATTCCAATTATAACTAGTAAAACTCCAGTAACTTTATTTATAATAAGCGTAATATTTTGCACTTTGTTTTTTATGAGTAAACTAAACCTGCTATATAAAAACAAGGTGAATAGTTTGCCAATATATACTCCAAAAAAGAATAAAAACAGTACTGTTAACGACGATTTAAAAGAGAGCATAATATCATTGTTATTTATAATTCCGAAAGCAATAACCCAATATATTAATACGGGTGGATTTAAAATTCCCAACAAAAATCCAGTAATATAGTTAGATTTTGTTAGCCTTCTTTTTTTAGCTTTCTTTTCGGATTGCTTTTTAAAAAACAAAAACCCTCCAACAACGATTAACAAAAGGATGATTACTATTTGAATCCATAGGTTATTGATAAAAAAATCACGAACAATCATATTGCAATGCAAAGCATAATAAGATAAAATGACTTCAGCTATTCCTGCAGCAACAGCAATTTTAAATGCTTGTTTAGCATTTTGTTTTAACGTAGTGTTTATTACAGCAATATTGGATGCACCAAGAGGTAATGCTCCAATAACTGAGGCAAAAATTCCTATAAATAAATAGATGATTATCATAAGCCTTTTGTAGAAGTTTTAAGGCTAAACTTACAGAAGAATTAATTTTTCAATCTAAATTTATCTCTTCATTTACTTTTAAATGGAATCGTTTTTTAAACAAATACACACCAAGATATAAAAGAGGAGTATCAAAAATTGCAATCATTACATTAAATAAAAATCCGGCAATAAGTAATCCCTTAAATCTACTCCATTCTATAATTCCGAAAGAGCACAATAAAAGTAAAATAGTTAAGGTGTCTATAAATTGAGAGAAAAAAGTTGAAAAATTATTACGTAACCATAAGTATTTTCCTTTCGTTAAACGTTTCCAGAAATGATAAATCTGTATGTCGATAAATTGGGCTAATAAATATGCAATCATACTTGCAAAAACAGCAATTGCAGTATTTCCAAAAACGGTTGAAAATATTTTGTCTCCAACAGGAGACCAGCTTGTAGCTGGAACTGTGTTAGAAATATAAACAATCAGTAAAGAGAAAAATGACGCAAAAATTCCAGCAACAACAACCTGATTGGCTTTCTTTTTACCATAAATCTCGCTAATTAAATCGGTAATTAAAAAGGTAATCGGATACGGTAGAATGCCAACAGAAATTTCAAATAGTTTGGTGCCAAAAATTTCAATATTAAAAGGATACCAATAAAAAAATTTCTGAAAAATTAAATTGGAAACCACTAATGATGTAATAAACAATGCTGCTAAAAGCAGGTAAATACGTTGTGCTGCAAGTTTGTCTTTTAATATCATATAAATTGTCAACAAATACTTTAGTAAATATAAAGTAATAAATTTTCTTTTAGTTATTTTGCTATTCTATATGAACAATTTAAGGAAAGTTTACATATCATTAGGCAGTAACAAAGGCGATAAATTTAAAAATTTGCAAGATGCTATTAATGCCATTCACCTTAATATTGATAATATCAGTATTATTTCTAAAGTCTATACATCACCAGCTTTTGGGTTTCAAGGCGAAGATTTCTTTAATGCTTGTCTTATTATTGAAACATCTCTCAAACCTCAAAAACTCTTAAGTAAGTTACTTAAGATTGAAAAATCTTTTGGAAGAATCCGTCCCGATAACTATCGGTCTAAAAAAAAAGGATATCAAGATAGAATAATAGATTTAGACATTATCTTTTTTGAAGATGAAATAGTAAATAGCAAAACACTTCAAATTCCACATCCAGAAATGCATAAACGCAAATTTGTTTTACAACCTTTAAGTGATATAGCACCTGATGAACAGCATCCAAACCTTGAAAAAAAAGTATCCACTTTATTAGAAGAATGTAAAGACAAAAGTGTATTAGAACCTATTAATATTTGGTTAAAGAATCCGAGTAAGTCTTATGATTTTTCAAAACATAATTACATTGCCATTGAAGGAAATATTGGTGCCGGAAAAACAAGTCTCGCTACTAAAATGGCACACGATTTTAATGCAAAATTAATTTTAGAACGTTTTGCAGACAACCCTTTTT
>JADFSQ010000444.1 GCA_022560715.1 Bacteroidota bacterium | reverse complement strand
AAGATTGCTTGGCGAAGGCGTTTTGAGCGTTTTAAACCTTTATCAGAAACTTCATGAGCCTTTTTCGAAATCGATAATAAACGATCGACTTCAGATACAATTTGTTTCTGTTCGCAAAACGTTGGGAATGAGATTGCTACGTGTTTGAGGGTTTCAAGGTTTATATTCTTTTGAGCAGTAGCAGGAGCCAGTGACTCAAGGCGAGATTGAAGGGTTCTTAAGTAGTCCTTTTTTAGGTATTGGTGCCAGTCGTGTTAAAGATATAAGAGTTGAGAGGAGAGGTCAACATTTACCATCACATAACGAAATTGGACGTGTATTATCTGAACATGGATTTTTAGGAATTATAATTCTCTTAATTTTAATTATTAAACCATTAGCTTTTAGAAGTAGTAATAAGAAAAACTATTACTTCTATGCCTTTTATGCTTTTTGGTTTGCTACAATAAATCATTCTGGAATGCGTATTGCAGCTCCAGCATTATTATATGCTTTTACATTATTAAATGTAACAAAAGAAGTATCCAAAACTAAAATTTCGAAACCAAGGAAGACAACAGTTTTAGATGCTCAACTATAAAATTGAATACAATAAAACCGTCAAGTGAAATCGATCCTGTACATAGGTAATAAATTGCAAAATAAACGTAGTAATGTTTCTACTATACACACTCTTGGAACTTTACTTGAGAGCGAAAACTATACTGTGTATTATGCTTCCAGTAAAGCAAATAAAGTATTGAGGTTGTTGGATATGGTTTTTACTTTTTTTAAGTATAAAACAAAAGTTGATTATGTGTTAATAGACACCTATAGCACTCAAAATTTTTATTTTGCATTAGTTATTAGTCAGTTATGTCGTCTGTTCAATGTAAAATATATTCCTAATTTAAATGGAGGTGATCTCCCAATGCGATTGGAAAAGAATCCTATACTATGCAGTTGGATTTTTAAGAATGCTTATATAAAAATATCACCTTCACAATATTTAATAGATGCTTTTAAAAATTTTGGATATAAAAATGTTATATACATTCCTAATACAATAGTCATAAATAATTATGAATTTAGAGAAAGAGATTTCACAAGTATAAAATTACTTTGGGTACGCTCTTTTTCAGAAATTTATAATTCCAAACTGGCTATTAGAGTACTTAAAAAACTAAAAGAAGATAATATTGATGCTTCTCTTTGTATGGTTGGTCCAGATAGTGATGGTAGTTTGAGTAAAGTAAAGAAATTTGCTAAAAAGCAAAAAGTAACTGTAAATTTCACAGGAAAACTTTCTAAAAAAAAATGGACAAATCTTTCAAAAGACTACAATATTTTTATCAATACTACAAATTTCGATAATGCTCCTGTGAGTGTGATAGAGGCTATGGCGTTAGGATTACCAATTGTGTCCACAAATGTTGGAGGCATTCCTTTTTTAATTGCAAATAAAAAAGAAGGAATATTAGTAGAACAAAATAATACTGAAGCTATGGTAAATGCAATTAAGTCTATTTATAATAATAATGAACTAGCTAAATTGTTAACTATTAATGCCAGAAGAAAAGTAGAACAGTTTGATTGGCAGGAAGTTAAAAAATTATGGTTTGAGATTTTGAAATAAACAAAATTGGGTATTATCCAATCAAGTTGTTATCTTTGTAGCACACCCAATATGCTATGACTTCTAATAGAGGTATCCATTTTGAAATATCCGAACGCAAAGTTTTATTACGTGTATTTGATGTTTTAGCTGTTTTGTTTGGATTGTATATTATTGGTTATAGTTTTGAATTCGATTATTTTACAATTACCAAAGAAAATTGGTCTTGGTCTTTAGTTTTAGCTTTATACATAAGTTTTTTTGGAACAATTTTTGAACTTTACGACCTTCAAAAATCAAGTAAGTTAGATACGGTTTTTAAAAACATAGTATTAACGGCTTCTATAACTGTACTCTTTTATCTGTTAACTCCCGTTATTACGCCTTTTTTACCAAATAAACGTTTG
>JADFSQ010000443.1 GCA_022560715.1 Bacteroidota bacterium | reverse complement strand
GAGTGGAAAACGCCTCCATTATGGGGGCTTGGCTTATCTAAAGACGCACAAGGAGGTTCCTATTTTTTAATTCACGATGGGCGTGCCTTAAGTATTGAAGCCGCTATTTTATTGCATGGAGGCGAAGCCGAACAAGCTAAATCCAAATATGCGCAGCTTTCCGAAATAGAAAAACAGCAGCTCATCGCATTCCTTGAATCTCTGTAATTATGAAGCGTAGAAAATTCATTAAATCCTGTTGTTATACTACTATTGGTATCACATTAGCGGGTTCTTTTTTACAGTCTTGTGGTTCTATTTATTATGCTTCAGTTAGTCGCAAAGCAAATAGATTGATTATCGCAAAATCTGAATTTTGGCAGCTCAAAAAAGACAAAAAAATTTATCGCTCTTTTGTCTTGATAAAACCAGAAGGATTCGAGTTTCCAATTTGTATTTATAAGATTAAAGACGATACCTACATCGCATCATTATTAAAATGCACACATAGAAGTTGTGAACTAAATGTAGGTGGTGGTGTCTATAGCTGCCCTTGTCATGGCAGCGAGTTTTCAGTAAGCGGAAAAGTATTAGAGGGCCCTGCTGAGACCGATTTAAAAACATTTAAAATAGAAACTGATAATGAATATATTTACATTTCTTAATCCCAAACAATTACTTTTAGGTATTCTTATTCTATCTGTAAGTGGAACGATAAATGCCCAAGAAAAGATTATTATGCGAGTTCCTGCAGATACCACAAAGAGAATTTTAAATATGGACGCTGTTTATAATCGACCATTTCTATCACTCAAAAACACACCTGTAGCTTTAGGTGGTTATCTTGAAGCAAATTCTATCTATAGTTCAGAAGATGGTGTATCTGAAGGATTATCCTTTCAAGCCCGAAGACTCACCATATTCATGTCGGCAACTATAAGTAAACGTATAAAATTTCTGTCGGAGATAGAATTTGAAGACGGAACTAAAGAAATAGGAATCGAGTTTGCAGCTATAGATGTCGCATTGCATCCTGCACTTAATTTTAGAGGTGGTATTATTATGAATCCTATTGGTGGTTTTAATCAAAATCATGATGGTCCTAAATGGGAATTTGTGGAACGCCCTGATGTTGCTGTAAACCTACTCCCAGCAACTTGGTCTAACGCAGGATTTGGTTTATATGGAAAAACACACAAAGATAATTGGATATTGGGCTATGAAATTTACTTGACCAATGGATTTGATAATAGCATTATTGATAACGAAGAAAATAAAACCTTTCTTCCAACTGCTAAAGCCAATGAAGAACGCTTTGAAGAAAGTAATAATGGGAAAGCGCTTTTTACAGGCAAGGTTGCTATAAAAAACAGGGAATTAGGAGAAATTGGGTTTTCATACATGGGAGGTGTTTACAATAAATTTGAAGAAGACGGCCTTACGCTTGACAAAAAAAGAAGGGTGGATGTTTTTGCTATTGACTTCAAAACAACCATTAAAAAAACGGGGACTTATATTGTTGGGGAAGCGGTACTGATTAAAGTAGATGTTCCAGACACCTTTACACAACAATATGGCACAAAACAGGTCGGTGCTTTTATTGATGTTGTGCAACCCATATTAAAAAGAAAGGTCCTGGATTGGGATAATGCCACCCTAAACCTTGCTGCTCGTTTAGATTTTGTAGACTGGAATGTAGGTACATTTAATGAAACAAAAACTGATATTGGAGATAATTTATGGGCAATTACACCTGCCATTAGTTTCAGGCCATCAGCACAAACGGTTTTCAGATTAAATTACCGATACCAATGGCAAAAAGATATTTTAAATAATTCAGCAGCAAAAACAGCAACATGGTTATTTGGGTTTAGTACTTATTTTTAGAATTAAAATTCCATATTAAGTGCAGAATGATAAATAATCTAAAAACCCCTCTCTTTCTGCAGACGCTCGTAGGCTTCTTGCACTTGTCTAAACTTTTCTTTGGCTCCTTTTTGGTGTTCCTTGCCTAAGTGCATC
>JADFSQ010000442.1 GCA_022560715.1 Bacteroidota bacterium | reverse complement strand
TAATATAATATAACACATAGCATAATAATTGTTGCTCCAAAAACTTCTATAAAAATCATGGTTGAATTAAAAAGTTCGCTCCAATGAGTTGAAATATAAATAATGGAACTCAAAAAGAACATAATACTGCTAAATTTAATAATTTTGATATAAAATTTAGTATTTAGTATTTTCATAAAATAAAACGAATAAAACATAACACTACCAAGTCCCCAAAAAATAGTATACCACCAATAGTTGCGTTCAAAAAGTGTTCCTTTAAAAACAGCTTTTATATCACTTAAAAAATCATAGTCTGATAGATAACGGGGATAAGCGCCAATAAGCTCTAAAACAGCAACATATACAAGAAAATAAATAAAGTATTTAGCAGAAGTGTGTCTATACTTTTTTAACATCAACAAGCCAGTTATAGCTGCAAGTATCTCTACAGATTTAGTTAAAAACGAATAATTTTCTCTTAAAAATTCTTCCACTAAAAAACAAATTTTTATTGCTGTGGATAATTTGCGTCTGGAGGATCACCTGGATCTCCTTTATTTAATCCATCACCTCCAAAAATATCTCCATCTTCTGTTAGAGTAAAACTCAACATACTTCCATTTGATGTTAACTTTGTGCCTGTTGGTATCAAAAACATAGTGGTCAAACCTCTTTTCCCATTTACACTAGGATGAGCTCCGAGATAAATACGAACACCATTCATGGTATAACCCAAACTCTCGGCTTGATTTTCGGCATAGTTTAAATAATCTCGCATATCTTTTAAGGAGTACCAAGACGAGCGATTATCCTTTCTCATCGTAATAGTGTCGCTTAAAAAACCTGATAGCACCTCAAATCTTGGATTGTAAGCTCTGTCTAATACTTTAGCTTGAGCTGGTGTAATTAATCCTTTTGGCTTAACAATAACTTTAGCTGGTGCTACTTCTTCTCTATTAAAATAGAAATACGAAACTCCAATACCAATTGCAATCCCCAACAAAAATAATACTGGTTTTTTCATGATAATTAGTTTAAGTTAAATTATTAGTTAGTTGCTATACACTAGTTTAGGTGTTATAATTAGTTGCTCTAAGTTATATAAAAATTCGCACAAATAGAATTGTTTTAAAGGTTTAATCTTTTTCCTACATTTAACTAATTCATATAGTGAGAATTATGTTTAGTTTTATAAATTAAATTGAATACTGTTTCCTGTAAATTTTTGTGACAATACATTAATTGAAGTTTCTCTTAATTGTAAAACTCTCGGATAGCCTCCTGTAGACTGGCAATCTCTCATGAGTATAATGAGTTTTCCTGAAGGTGTTAATTGGACAGTTCCCGGTAAGACTAAAGACGTTATTATAGGTTTTAAATTATTTTTTAGTGGTTCTACAAGTTGATATGCCATTCTGTTATTATCTTTTGAAATTGTAAACTCTAAAGATAATAACCGTTGTTGCTGTTTTTTAGTTAATAACTCAAATTCTGGTCCTTTAAAAACTTTCATTTCGTGTGAAATAAAATGGCTGTTAGAAATCTTAATAGATGCATTTGATTTTTTTAAACTATCAGTGTGTTCTAAAATTGATAATTCATCATTAGCAAAAAGTACATTTTGTGATGTAATATCCTTGTACATGCTTCTGCTATTCATAATCATTTCTGTTTGAAAACCTCCAAAAACTGCCAAATAACATCTAAAACCATACTTGAACTTACCAAAAGAAAGGGTGTCATCTTTTTTAATATTTACAATACTGTTTAACTTAATTGGCTTATTATTGAGCATTGGAGAGATATCTGCTCCGGAAATACAAATAATTGTATCACAAACAAACTGAAGCGTAGGTCCAGTCATTGTAATCTCTAAAACAGCCTCATTTTCGTCGTTATCAAGTATTGCATTAGCTATTCCAGCAGAATATAAATCCATTACTCCAGAAATGGGAACTCCAAACTGCTGAAATCTATAACGACCTAAATCCTGAATTGTGGAATAGAAGCCTGTTTTTATCACT
>JADFSQ010000441.1 GCA_022560715.1 Bacteroidota bacterium | reverse complement strand
ATGAGACGTCAAACCAATACGATTAATTATACTACGGATTTACCTTTAGCGCAAGGGATTAAGTTCGATTTGTAATATATACGTCTTTATAATTTTATAAGAACCACGCCAATATTGGCGTGGTTTTTTAGTTTATAGATTAAACAAATTCGAATTAGTTAAGTCTAAAAGAGGATGACACCAAAACATATACAGCATTTATATTGGCGTGCTGGCTTTGGGATTTTACCAAAACAGTTACAAAAAATAGAAGGCAAAAATAGAATTCAAATTGTTGATGCTTTGTTTTCTTCTTCAGAAACAATAACATCCTTAAAAGTGAACACTTCTGAACTTGAAAAGATATCACCAAAGAAGATTATAAAAAATGCCACTACACGTAAAAATGCCATTGATAAAAGCATTAAAAAGATAAGAGAATTTAACGTAGCTTGGATAGGACGATTAGCAAATCCAAAGGAATTATTACGTGAACGAATGACCTTGTTTTGGGCTAATCATTTTGTTTGTGAAGACAAAAATATATTTCACATACAGCAGTATAATAATACACTTCGTAAGTATGCTTTAGGAGATTTTAGAGTTTTTGTAAAAGCAATTTCTAAAGAAGCGGCAATGATAAAATATCTTAATAATAAGCAAAACATAAAGCAAAGCCCTAATGAAAATTTTGCGCGCGAGCTTATGGAATTATTTACAATTGGAAAGGGGAATTATACAGAAAAAGATATTAAAGAAAGTGCGAGAGCATTTACTGGTTACAATCATAATTTTGCAGGAGAATTTCATTTAAAAAAGCTACAACATGATTACGAATTAAAAACATTTTTCGGAAAGACAGGAGCTTTTGACGGAGACGATATTATAGACATTATTTTAGAACAGAAACAATGCGCACAATTTATTTGTGAAAAAATTTACAGCTATTTTGTTAAAGATAGTTTAAATAAAACTCATATAGGAGAAATGATTTCGGTGTTCTATTCAAATTATAACATTGAAACATTAATGCGGTTTGTATTTACTTCAAATTGGTTTTACAATGAAGAAAATATTGGCTCTAAAATTAAATCTCCGATAGATTTTTTATTAGGCATGAACAATGTGGTTTCAATGGAATTTAAAAACCCAAAAGACCTAATCATTATACAAAAATTATTAGGTCAAATATTATTAAAACCACCAAATGTTGCAGGTTGGAAAGGAGGCGAACAATGGATTGATAGCAACACCATTTTTTTGCGCCTAAAACTACCTTCAGTACTCTTAAATGATGGATATATTTATACAAAGAACAAAGAGGTATTCAATTTTGTAAAGAGAGCAAGAGGAAATAAAAACCCTTTTGATGTTGTGCCTAATTGGGAATATTTCAATAAAGAGTTTCAGGATATTTCTATTGAAAAATTAAAAGACTTTGTATTGATGAGCCGAATAAATAAAGGCACTAATTCCTTATTAAACGAGTTGAGCAAGACTTCCAAACAGGATTATTGTATTCAGTTAATGTCGTTACCAGAATATCAAATGTGTTAAGTATGTATAGAAGAGATTTTGTTAAAAACACCGCTTTGGCAAGTAGTTTGTTTTTTGTTCCAAGTTTTGTAAAGACTTTTGAAGAAGTAGTTGCTACAAATACAAATTTTAAGCGTTTAGTGATTGTACAACTTTCAGGAGGCAATGACGGACTAAATACAATTATTCCTTTTAGAAACGATTTATATTATAAAAACCGACCTACAATTGCAATTAAAAAAAACAATCTTCTTAAACTGAATGATGAGTTAGGATTGCACCCAAATTTAGAACCTTTAAAACGACTTTATGACAATGGCTATTTAACGATTATCAATAATGTTGGTTATCCAAATCCAGATCGTTCTCATTTTCGTTCGACTGATATTTGGCAAACTGCAAGTAATTCTAATCAATATTTACAAAGTGGATGGATTGGGCGTTATTTAGATAATTATGGAAAAGCACCATATTGTGCTATAGAAATTGAT
>JADFSQ010000440.1 GCA_022560715.1 Bacteroidota bacterium | reverse complement strand
AAAAAGGCAATCATGCGAATCAAGGTCAGATACTTCTTCTGATCGCGCCTTGCTCGATGGTCTTTGGTGGTAAAAGTCAGGTCTTTGGCAAAGGGGTTAATGACATGAATCGGCCGCAACAACCTCTGAATGTTTGCATGCAGCTCTATCAGGTTTACCTTTTCAACATTCTTTACCAGACCATCTAATGTCTCAAGCTCTCTTTGTAGTTCTAAAATAGCCTTAGTCTGTTTTTCTGATTCATTAACTGTGAGGATTAAGCAGCGATTCTTTAACTCGTCGTCGATCTCTGCTTTGGTGGTGGCCAAAAAGATCATCACCGGCCCCTCAACCTCATAAGTCTGGGTGATCATCTTACCGGTGTCGGGGTCTTTGCCGGTTGAAGCAATGCTGATCTTGCCCTCTGATTGAAGAATTTTTAAAGAATAACTATACAATTTTAAATGATAGTGTAATAATAATTGCTGCAGTTGTGGGATTATTTAGCCTTAAAAAGTACAAACGCACTGTTGTAAAATATTTTATTTATTTTTTAATATATGTAGCATTTGTTGATTTTATTGGAGGTTATCCAAAATATTTGTCAAAAACGGATTCTTTGAAATTTATTTATAAAGCAATAAAGGATACGATATTCATTAATAATTATTGGTGGTTCACGTTATTTTGGACTATAGGAAGTGCTTTGTTTTTTTCTTTCTATTTTAGGTTAATCTTAATAAATAAACTGTATAAAAGCATCCTAAAATATGCTTGTATTTTATTAATTATTGTTTCTATTCTTCATATTGTAGTAGATTATATGTCTTTTGTGACATCTTTTATTATTTCTATTGAAGCAATAAGTTTTTGTATTATTCTATTATGCTCTTGTTTTTATTTTGTTGAAATAATTAATTCACAAGAAATATTATTTTTTTATAAATCTATAAATTTTTACATAGCAGCAGTAATTTTAATTTGGTGGATAATAACAACACCATTAATGTTTTATAATATGTATTTTACTTCTTCAGATTGGACTTTTGTTTTGTTGAAACGTGAAATTATTTTATTAGCAAATATATTTATGTATAGTTCATTTACAATAGCTTTATTATGGTGCAAACCGCAGAACGATTAGTAAGTACAGATGCCGAAAGGTATTTGTTAGTATATATGATAGCAGTATTAATTATTTTTACTACATTAATCATTGTGTTTTTTGTAGTGTTTCAAAAACGAAAAAACAAATTACTGTTAGATAAAATTAAGCGAGAGCAAGAGTTTGAAGAGGAAATTTCTAAAACTCAAACCGAAATCCAAGAACAAACACTTAAAAATATTGGTTGGGAACTTCACGATAATGTTGGGCAGCTTTTGGCAGTAGCATCTATGCAACTTAATTTATTAGCAACACAAGTTTCCAATGAGATTAAAGAAAAGGTAAATGATACTACAAAAATTATTAGAGAAAGCCTGAAAGAAGTGAGGTCGCTTTCAAGGTCTTTAAACAACGATGTAATACTTAATATTGGTTTTGAAGAGTCGATAACTAATGAATTAGACCGAATAAAGCGAATGAAATTTGCAAGTGCCGAGTTACTTGTTAAAGGCAAAAAAATCCATATAAAAAACAAGAAGCACGAAATTATTATGTTTCGGATTTTGCAGGAGTTTTTCTCAAATTCGGTTAAATATTCTGAAGCTAAAAACCTAAAGATAATATTACATTATCAACCAGAGCGATTACAAATTACAGCTTCAGATGATGGTAAAGGTTTCGATATGAATACTGTTAAAAAAGGCTCTGGACTTATTAATATGAAGAGTAGGTCAGCCTTGATAAATGCTCAACTTGAAATGATAACAAAACCGAATGAAGGTGTAACACTTAAACTTGAGTATCCTTTTGTTGAGTCTTAAAAATATTTCAAAAAGAATTTTATAATCTTGGTTTTACCTTTATAAGGTGCATAACGCAAAGGTAAATCTAACCAATTCCCTTTTTTTACAACTGCTTTTTTA
>JADFSQ010000042.1 GCA_022560715.1 Bacteroidota bacterium | reverse complement strand
CAAAAATTTCCAATCGATTGTTTACTTCATTGGTTTCATTAATCATCTTTACTTTTTATGGGTTTCATAGTAACCACACAAATGATTAGTAGTAAGTGATTAGGTTTGCTTAAGTTTATTAAATAATATACTTAACAAAATACCAAATAGACAAAATTGAATTAAGCCTACAATTCCTTCAACTAAAATCCAGGAAACAATATTTTGGACTTGATATTTTGCGGGTTCAGTAAAAGCAGTATAAGACACAAAAAAAGCACTCATAATTAATCCAAATTGAAACCCTTTTTTAATACTATACTCATTTTTATTATATAAACTAAATAGAAATGAAAGAACAATTCCTTGTAATGTCATCGTTAAAAATCCTAAAGGAAAAATAACTTCTTTTCTCATAAATAAAACCTCAGCATAATGCTCTTGATTTACAACAAAGTGAGAGGTTGATTGAACAATAAAAGTAACTATAATAAAGATAAGAGTTCCAACTATATATTTTTTCATTTCGATTTGCTATTATTTATTTATAGATATTTCTTTTCTAAATTCTTCAGCAGCATAATAGACTTTGATAGATTGAATTTTGCCATTATTGATTTCATACCATTCAGTCATATCTAACTTCAATTCCTTACCATTAGGCATTTCTATATCCATAAGTAATTGAGTGATTACGAAATTTCCAGCTTCAACAACTTGCTTCATTTCATTTCCTTTCATCATTGGCATAAAACTTTCGTTTAGTTTAGCAAAAGCATCTAAACCTTTTGTTTGATCAACAGGACCTGTAAATGTTACATTATCAGCTACTACTTCTTTCCAGGAATCTGTTCCCGACATCAATCCTTCCCCGAAGGCTTGAAATACTTCCATTGGTGTTTTTTCCATTATTTAAAAAATTATTGATTATTAATTTAACTTGTAATTTCGAAGCAAAGTTATAATTTTAACTTTGAATATCCAAGTTAAATGAAAATTATTTTTATATTTGTACCATGAAAATGCGTTCACATTGTCCAATAAATTATGCTATAGAACACTTTGGTGACAAATGGTCGTTACTCATTATCAGAGACTTAATGTTTAAAGGGAAAAGGCATTACAATGAATTCTTTGAATCTGATGAAAGAGTTTCTACAAGTGTATTGGGAGACCGATTAAAACAATTAGATGCCTCTGGGATTATTAGTAAAGAAGAGGATACTATAAAGAAATCTCGCATAAAATACAGCCTCACAAAAAAAGGTATAGCTATGCTTCCATTTATGGTTGACATGATTGTTTGGAGTGGCGACTTTGATAGCGAAACAGAGGCAGGAAAAGTTTTTTTGGCAGAAGCTAACAAAAACAGGAATCATTTGCTTTCTTCAATAAGAATGAAACTGGAAAAAGAACATTTAACAAAATAATGTTTAGTCAACCCTGATTAAGTAATAGTACTTCGTAATCTGGATTAAACTGAAACAATTCACTTATGTTGTTTGTGATAATATAAAGCTGGTAATAATAGTAGTAAAAGTAGAGGCTGAATTAAAAACCGACGAATATTAAAAAAGATATAATAATTTTCTTGTTTCGGGTTAATCACAAAAAACAAAAATAATAGTAATAGAATAATATAAGACACAACATAAATTCCTACCGAAAACTTTAGCATAGCCTTATCTTTATAAAACACATATATTATGGATAGCGATATTATGGAATTTAGCACATATCGCAAACTGGTATATGCCGAAAGTTTAAAAACCTCTCTTCTAGGATTGTCTATATACAAATAATCATTTTTAAAGAATTGCAAATACGGATCGTAAAATAACACATCTTCAAAAACCCTAATTAATATCAATAGAAGAAACAAGGCAAAAAGTAATATGTATTTTCCGTAATTACTCATTTTTGGCTTTTAAGTTTACAAACCGATTTACCCAAAACATCCATAGTAAAAACATCAATCCATAAATAATTAATGGAAAAATAACCGAGTGCAAAATTTCTCTCCGCCACGGATAATGATATAAACCTACCGTCAATATTACTATACGCAATAAATTAACTATATATATTAGTACACATCCAAATATCAAATAAAAAAAAGTAGTTTTAAATTTTCCTGCATAAGCAATAATAAAAGATACAAAAAGTATAATAATACTTATCGAATTGCACCCTTCTATAATCCTTGCAACAAACTTATTGTTAATAAAAAGTTTCATTGATGCTTCATTAGGATGAGGTGAAATTTGAGCTTTATAACCTGATGCTTCTATTAAAGACTGGGTTTGCTTTGCTACTAAATTAGTAACATAATCAGGATAAAATTTGGAATCATGAGAATTGTCTAAATAAAATTTATATGCCATAGTGAGCATACTATACACAAATAAAAATGTAAGTATAAATTTTAATACAGGCTTATATTTTTTTATAAGTTCCTTCAAATAGATTTAGGATAATTCAACTCTAAAATTAAATAAAAGATTTACTGATTTTTAGTTGATTTTAAATACTTTTAACAAAAAAAATAACATAAATGCTACGTGATTTAGAATCAAAAGTAACCGAAATTGTTTCAAATACAAATGAAACAGTTGAAAAACGGCTTTTATCAATTTGCGAATTACTTGAGTCTAAAGTTTCGTATTACAATTGGGTCGGATTTTATTTTAAGTATGGAGACAAAAATGAATTAAAGCTTGGACCTTATGTTGGCGAACCTACAGACCATATTATTATACCTTTTGGAAAAGGAATTTGCGGACAAGTTGCTTTAAGTAATGAAAATTTTGTAGTATCAGATGTTTCAGCACAAGACAATTATTTAGCCTGCAGTATTAACGTAAAAGCAGAAATTGTTGTACCCATTTTTGTAAACGGAAAAAATATTGGGCAAATAGATATCGACTCTAACACCATTAACCCTTTTACTAATGCTGATGAATCTTTTTTAGAGTTTGTTTGTACTCAAGTATCTAAAATGCTTACTTGAATTCCAAAAAAAACAAATCCCAAATTCCAATCTTGATTATACTTGCTTTTAGACAAGTTAGAACTCTAAAAATAATGCATTAAAACTTGAAATTCCTTTTTTCTCTTAAATCAAACAAAGTGTTTTTGGATTTTAGTCTTTTATATTTGGAATTTTAAACCTCTTGTTAATAACTCGTCATTATAGTTAAAAACCTCTTTACAATAATTTATTAAAAACTCATTATATCGTTATTTTTGTCACTCAACACACAACAACAATGAGCAACACTAAAACTATTAAATCTGCATTAATTTCGGTTTTTAACAAGGAAGGATTAGCACCAATTGTAAAACAATTAAATAAACTTGGAGTTACTATTTACTCAACCGGAGGCACTCAAAAATTTATCAATGATTTGGGAATTAATGTTATTCCTGTTGAAGAAATCACATCTTATCCTTCCATTCTCGGAGGTCGCGTAAAAACATTGCATCCTAAAATATTTGGTGGTATTTTAAATCGCCGCGACAATCCTCAAGATGTTGCAGAATTAATCGAATACAATATTCCGCAAATTGATGCTGTTATTGTAGATTTATATCCTTTCGAAAAAACAGTCAGTTCTGGTGCAAGTGATGAAGATATAATTGAAAAAATTGATATTGGTGGTATTTCATTAATTCGTGCAGCTGCCAAAAATTTTACTGATGTTATTTGTGTGTCTTCAGTTGATGATTACGCCGAATTTTTAGAACTTATTACAAGCGACAACGGAAGCATTTCCGAAGAAGACAGAAAGCGTTTTGCCACGAAGTCGTTTAATGTATCTTCTCATTATGACAGTGCAATATTTAACTACTTCAATAAAAATCATGAAATAGCAACATTAAAAATTAGTGAAACCAATGGAAAGGTGTTACGCTATGGTGAAAATCCACACCAAAAAGGATTTTTCTTTGGAAATTTTGACGAGTTATTTACGAAGCTTCATGGAAAAGAATTAAGCTATAACAATTTATTAGATGTAGATGCAGCAGTAAATTTAATGAATGAGTTTAAAAACGACGCTCCAACTTTTGCTATTTTAAAACACAATAACGCTTGTGGCCTATCAATTAGGTCAACAATCCATCAAGCATATATTGATGCATTAGCCGGAGATCCTGTCTCGGCTTTTGGAGGAGTTTTAATTAGTAATACTGAAATTGATATCGCTACAGCTACCGAAATTCATAATCTTTTTTGTGAAGTTGTAATAGCTCCTTCATTTTCTGAAGAAGCATTAGAAATTTTAAAAGGAAAGAAGAATAGAATTTTATTAATTCTTCACGATATCGAATTTCCTCAAACTACTGTCAGAAGTTGTTTAAATGGCACTTTAGTTCAGTTCAGAGATAATAAAACTGACACTGTTGAAAACTTAACCAACGTAACAAACAACTCACCAAATGCTAACGAATTGGAAGATTTGATCTTTGCTTCAAAAATTTGCAAGCACACCAAATCTAACACTATAGTTTTGGTTAAAAACAAACAGTTATTTGCCAGCGGAACAGGGCAAACAAGTCGTGTAGACGCACTAAACCAGGCCATACATAAAGCACAATCCTTCAACTTTAATTTAAAAGGTGCTGCTATGGCGAGTGATGCATTTTTTCCGTTTCCAGATTGTGTAGAAATCGCAGATAAGGCAGGCGTGACAACAGTAATTCAACCTGGTGGTTCTATAAAAGACCAGTTGAGTATCGATTATTGCAATGAACATAATATTGCGATGGTTTTTACAGGAACACGTCATTTTAAACATTAAAAATTATAGTTTTAAAAGTCTATAACAATACAATTAGTGTATATTATATTTTAATAATTGTTCAGTTTAAAAAACTTTAAATACTTTTAACTTTAGTACACTTTAAGTACTTATTAATAACGTATATTTTATTACATTTACAGTTATTCAAAAAAAAACAATGTAACAACACCCAAATAGTTTAAATATGGGATTTTTTGATTTCTTAACAGAAGAAATTGCAATAGATTTAGGTACTGCAAATACACTTATTATTCACAACGACAAAGTAGTTGTAGATAGCCCTTCTATAGTTGCAAAAGACAGACTTAGCGGTAAAATTATCGCTGTTGGGAAAGAAGCTAGTTTAATGCAAGGCAAAACACACGAAAACATTAAAATTATAAGACCACTTAAAGATGGAGTAATTGCAGATTTTGATGCTTCGGAGCAAATGATAAATACATTTATTAAAAATATTCCGGCACTAAAAAAAAGGTGGTTTGCTCCTGCTTTGCGAATGGTAATTTGTATTCCTTCAGGAATTACCGAAGTAGAAATGCGTGCAGTAAAAGAATCGGCAGAACGTGTTAACGGAAAAGAGATTTATTTAATTCATGAACCTATGGCAGCAGCTATTGGGATTGGTATTGATATCATGCAACCTAAAGGTAACATGGTTGTTGATATAGGTGGTGGAACAACCGAAATTGCGGTAATTGCGCTGGGTGGAATTGTATGTGACAAATCTATTAAAGTTGCTGGAGATGTATTTACCAACGATATTATTTATTATATGCGTACGCAACACAATCTTTATATTGGAGAACGTACTGCTGAAAAAATTAAAATTCAAATTGGTGCAGCTACCGAAGATTTAGATATTCCGCCAGAAGACATGAGCGTTCAAGGACGTGATTTACTTACCGGAAAACCTAAACAGGTTCAAATCTCATTTAGAGAAATTGCAAAATCTTTAGATAAGTCTATATTGCGTGTTGAAGATGCAGTAATGGAAACTTTATCGAAAACACCTCCAGAACTTGCAGCAGATATTTACAATACAGGAATGTACTTGGTTGGTGGTGGCTCTATGCTTCGCGGATTAGATAAGCGCCTGTCTCAAAAAACCGACTTACCTGTTTATATTGCAGAAGACCCTTTAAGAGCCGTTGTTAAAGGCACCGGAATTGTATTAAAAAACATAACTAAATATAGAAACGTGTTGATTAAATAGAGCTTAACTAATGCAACAAATCATTAACTTTTTAATAAAAAACAAAACTTTTCTTTTGTTTTTATTGTTGTTTTCCATTTCTGTTTTTCTAACTTTTCAATCACACTCTTACCACAAAAGTAAGTTTATTAATTCAGCTAATTTTTTAACTGGTGGAATTTACAAATCCGCAAATAATATTAAACAATACTTTGGTTTAAAAGAGGAAAATGAAATTCTGTTAGAAGAGAACAATCGATTAAAATCTATTTTATTTAATGTAAAAACTGAAGAACTAAAACAATTATATTCAAATAAAAAGACTTCAATTAATTACAAATTAATTACTGCACAAGTTTATAAAAACAGCTATTCGGCAACTAACAACTACCTCACAATAAATAAAGGCATAAAAGATAGTGTTAAACAAGATTTAGGTGTAATTACTTCCAAAGGCATCGTTGGCATTATTGATAACACATCAAAAAAATATGCAAGAGTAATGTCTATTTTAAACACGAACAGTAGGATTAACTCTCAACTTAAAAAGTCTGATCATTTTGGAACACTTAAATGGAATGCAGAGTCTCCGCAAATTGTACAACTCGTAGATGTCCCAAAACTTGCTCCTGTTGCTGTTGGAGATACCATTATTACTGGAGGACGCTCAACTATTTTCCCAAAGGGAATAGGTATTGGCAAAGTCGTTTCTTTTCAATTAGATGAAACTGAAAACTACTATATTATTGATGTAAAATTGTTTAACGACATGACAAACATAGGTCATGTTTATATTATAGAAAATCTTGATGCTGAAGAAATTTCAACTTTATATAATCAAGATGAATAGTATTGCTACCACACATATTATTCGCTTTATAGTCTTGGTTCTCATACAAGCTTTGGTGTTAAACAATATTAATTTTTTAGGTTTTATAAACCCTTATATCTACATTTTATTTATTATCCTTTATCCTATTAAGAATAATCGTCTTCTCTTTATTTTCTTAAGTTTTTTATTAGGGCTAACGGTCGATTTATTTTTAGATTCAGGTGGTGTTCATGCTGCTGCATGTGTTACCATTGCTTATGCACGTCCTGTTTTTTTAAAGTCTGTTTTTGGTGCGACATACGATCACCAAACCATTAAATTTTCCTCAACCGATTTTGGGCAACGAATTACCTATTTTTCGATTATAACACTAATTCATCATCTTATTTTATTTAGCCTCGAAATTTTTAACACATCAAAAATAATTTTAATCCTTAAAAAGTCGTTATTCTCAAGTATCTTTACAATACTGCTTTGTATTTTAATAACAATCTTATTCAGCAGAAAAAATAAATGAGAAAACTACTCCTCTTTTCTATTGTAATATTAGTTGGAATACTTTTTATTACGAGGTTATTTTACCTTCAAGTATATTCAAGTAAAGCTTATAATATTTATGAAGACAATGCTATACGGAAAGTTTTTCATTATCCGAAAAGAGGTTATGTTTACGATAGGAATGGAGAATTATTGGTAGCTAATCAACCATCATACGATGTTATGATTATTCCTCGAGAAGTAAAAGATATAGACACGCTTGAGTTTTGTTCACTTTTAAAAATCACCAAAGAAGATTATATAAAAACTTATGATAAATCGTATCGCTATTCGTCAAGACTGCCTTCTGTTTTTTTAGCGCATCTTTCGAAAGAAGATTATGCTTTTCTTTCAGAAAAAATGCGAAAATTCAAAGGTTTTTATATCCAAAAACGTTCATTAAGAGATTATCAAACCTCTATTGGAGCCAATGTTTTAGGATTTATTGCTGAAGCTAACCAAAGAGAAATAAAAAAAGATCCTTATTACAAAATGGGAGATCTTATTGGAAAGCAAGGTGTTGAAATCTCATACGAAAAGGTATTACGTGGTATTAAGGGAGTGAAGTTTATTCAAAAAGACAGGTTTAATCGTGATATTGGTTCCTACAAAAATGGTGGTTTTGACACCATTCCAATAGCTGGAAAAGACATCACTATAACTATTGACGTCAAGCTTCAGACGTATGGAGAACTATTGATGCAAAACAAAATGGGAGCCATTGTAGCTATTGAACCCAGTACTGGAGAAATATTAAGTTTAGTGTCTGCTCCGTCATATAATCCCAACCTTTTAGTAGGCAGAAAACGTTCAACAAACTATACCAAACTGCATAATGATTCCATACATCTACCTTTAATTGATAAAGGCTTATTGCGAATGCACGAACCTGGTTCACCTTTTAAATCTTTAATTGCTTTAGCGGCACTTCAAGAAGGCGTTATAGACGTAACCACAACCATAACGTGTACTGGCGAATATCATTATGGTGGCAAACGTACAATGCGTTGTCATTGTGGTACTGGAAGACGAAACTTAAATAGTGGTATTTCTCAATCTTGTAACTCTTATTTTGCAACAGTTTATAGAAAAACCATTGATAAATATAATGATGCCAGTCATGCCATGGATGTTTGGAGTAATCATATTAAAAGTTTTGGTCTTGGAGATTATTTGAATAACGATTTATCAGTAGGGAAAAAAGGAAATATTCCTGATGGTGCTTATTATGACAAGTGGTATCCTGATTTTAAATGGGGTTCAACTACAACTATTTCTAATGCCATTGGGCAAGGCGAAGTGCTTGTAACTCCAATACAATTAGCAAACGTTATGGCAGCTATTGCCAACAGAGGGTTTTATTATACTCCTCACATTATTAAAGACATTGAAGGGGACTCAATTCCTGAAAAATACAAAACGCCTCATCAAACAACTATTGACAAACGCCATTTTGACCCTGTTATACAAGGACTTTATGATGTTTATAATGAAGGTACTGCGTGGTTTTTAAAAGTTCCAGGCATTGAAATTTGTGGCAAAACCGGTACTGCCGAAAATTTTATAAAAATAGATGGTAAGCGAACACAATTAACCGACCATTCTATTTTTATTGCTTTTGCGCCAAAAGACAATCCAAAAATTGCCATTGCTGTTTTAGTTGAAAATGGTTACTTTGGTGCACGTTGGGCTGGGCGTATTGCAAGTTTGATGATAGAGAAATACATAAAAGGAGAGGTTACATTAAAACAAATGGAGCATAGTGTAACCTTCTCTTTTACTGACAGAATGGCGTCGGCTAATAGCTTAGCTTGTTCTTCAGGGGCACGCAGCAAGTAGTAGGTAAGACGCTGGGCACTCTTGGGTCCGATGCCAGGTAGTTTATTGAGTTCCTGAATAAGCTTATATACCGCTGCGGCGGTAGGTATGAGATTCTGGTTCAATATCAGCTCTCCTTAACTGTATGAATTAAAATAGCCCTGGGATTTTAAG
>JADFSQ010000439.1 GCA_022560715.1 Bacteroidota bacterium | reverse complement strand
TTATTGACTTTAAAATTTTCATAAGCAGAAAATTCAATAACCTCATCCACAAAAGTATTCCAATCTACATTGTACAGCTTAAACACATTTTTGAGCTTTATAACATTCGGAATAAAATGATATTGTGGTAAAAATTTAACAAATTTTGTTTTAAAAAGAGGTTTTAAAAGCGGACTTCCATCAATACGAATAAGCTTGTATTTTGGTTTTAAAGACCCAAATATAATTTCCAACAAGCAACTCTTTCCCGAGCCATTGCTTCCTAATATTCCTGTTACTTTTCCAGTTTCAGCTTTTAAGTAAACACCTTTTAAGATTGTTTTGTCTTTAAAGTAAAGTTCTACATTGTCAATTTCTAAAATCACATTAAATAAATTCTTTTATAACGATAAGAAATATAATTGTTATTGTAATATCAATCAAAAATACAATAGAAAATAATTTTAATGTTGAAACTCCCAAATTCTTATAAAACATCAGTTTTCGTTTTGCATTAGTTTCATTAATCAAAAACCACACAAGAATAGTTAGTAATAGCTTTGTGATTATTGCTGGAATAACAAAAGGGTTAACCATTGCAATAACAATATTTACAACAAAAGACCAGATTACAAAGGGTCTGTAAAATGCAAGTATGGATAATAATTGTTGCATAATACTTACATAAACGATTCAAACGAATAAATATTTTTAATTTGTATTCAAAAGATTAATAGTTGTCTAAAAACAAGTCTATTGTCTTTTAGCGAAGTGATCTAATATCCTTTCCACGACAATTCATAAATTATCGTATTTTTGTTTCAGAATTTATAAGGTAAATGTTAGATAGAATTCGAATAGTAAGACAGCGTTTTGATGAGGTTAACGATTTAATAATTCAGCCAGATATTATTAAAGATCAAAAGCGTTACGTTCAATTAAATAAAGAATATAAAGACTTAAGGAAATTGCTGGATATAGGTGAGGAATACGAAACACTTACAAATAATATTACTGAAGCTCAAGAGATTATTGCAGACGATTCGGATGCCGAAATGGTAGAAATGGCAAAAATGGAATATGAGGAAGCTAAAGAAAAACTTCCTGTACTTGAAGAAAAAATCAAATTCTTATTGATACCTAAAGATCCCGAAGATTCTAAAAATGCAATAGTTGAACTTCGTGCAGGAACAGGTGGTGATGAAGCCAGTATTTTTGCAGGAGATTTATTTAGAATGTACACCAAATATTGCGAAGGCAGAGGTTGGAAAGTAGATACAGTAGATTTTAACGAAGGTACAAATGGAGGTTTTAAAGAAATACAATTTGAGGTTACTGGCGAAGATGTTTATGGCATCTTAAAGTTTGAAGCTGGTGTGCATCGTGTACAACGTGTACCTCAAACCGAAACACAAGGTCGTGTACATACAAGTGCAGCAACGGTTATGGTATTTCCGGAAGCCGAAGAATTTGATATAGTAATAAATCCTAAAGATGTACGGATAGATTATTTCTGCTCGTCTGGTCCAGGAGGTCAAAGCGTAAATACAACCTATTCTGCTGTGCGTTTAACACATATTCCAACAGGATTGGTGGCACAATGTCAAGACCAGAAATCGCAGCATAAGAATAAAGAGAAAGCATTCAAGGTATTGCGTTCTCGTTTATACGATATTGAATTGGCGAAAAAACAAGCCGAAGATGCCGCAAGACGAGGCTCGATGGTAAGTTCGGGCGATAGAAGTGCTAAAATTAGAACTTATAATTACCCACAAGGTAGAGTTACAGACCACAGAATTGGGTTGACACTTTACGATTTGCCGAATATTATGAATGGCGATATTCAAAAAATATTAGACGAATTAATGTTGGCAGAAAATACTGAAAAATTAAAAGCAAATAGTGATGTGATTTAGATTAACCACGAACCTGTCTGCCGACAGGGCAGGTGCAGGAATATTTGTGGTTGAAAAAAAATGTCATTCCTGCGAATCCCGATAGCTATCGGGAAGGAATCCATCAAAATTTATTCG
>JADFSQ010000438.1 GCA_022560715.1 Bacteroidota bacterium | reverse complement strand
GGCCTTAACTGTTGGTTTAGTGATGTTAACTATTGGAAATTTTCTTGGAGGTATGTGGGCGAACGAAAGTTGGGGACGTTATTGGGGTTGGGATCCAAAAGAAACCTGGGCACTAATTAGTATTATGGTCTATTCTTTTGTTATACATATGCGATTGGTTCCCGGACTTCGTGGACGTTTCGGATTTAATATGATGTCTATTGTAGCTTTTGCAAGTATTATATTTACATATTTTGGCGTTAACTTTTATCTTTCAGGATTACATTCATACCAATCCGGGCAGCAAATAGCAAGTATTAATATTATTATAATTAGTATTGTATTAATAGCTCTTTTAGGACTTGTTGCTTATAGAAAGTATACGAGGTTCTTTAAAGAAGTAGAAGATATTGAAAACTATAAATAGGAACATTTGAAACGAGCAGGATAAAATTTCTCACTTACGGAAATAATTATTAGCGGGTTCGATGTGACTTTCGATAGCTATCAGGATAAAAAACAATAAATATAAACACATGAAACGAGCATGTTAAATTTTTATTACCCACCTGTGTGCAGAAGCACTTCGGTGCGCAGGCACAAAGGAAAATGATTAATAGCGAACAGTCCCGATAACTATCGGAATGACCATTGAAAAACAATAAATATAAACACATGAAACGAGCATATTAAAATTTTTATTACCAAAGGAAAATGATTAATAGCGAACAGTCCCGATAGCTATCGGGATGACCATTGAAAAACAATAAATATATACACATGAAACTATTTAGAGAATTTAAAGAATTTGCTGTAAAAGGCAATATGATGGATATGGCAATAGGTATTATTATTGGCGCATCCTTTAATAAAGTAATCGATGTATTGGTTAAAAAAATATTGTTACCACCATTATCCTTATTATCAGGTGGTATCAACTTACAAGATAAACGTTTAATACTTCGGGAAACCGTTTTAGATGCAAATGGCATTTTGGTTAATGATGAGGTAGCAATTGGTTATGGTGCACTTCTGGAAGCCTTTACAGATTTTATTATTATTGGTTTTACCATTTTTATTGTGGTTAAGTTTATGAACCGTTTACGTAATAAAGCACAAGACATCAAAGATACTGCAGTGGCTACACCAAAAGATATTGAACTCTTATCTAAATTAACAGAGTTGATGGAAGAACAGAATGAATTGTTGAAGGCTAATCAAAAACCTTCTTAAAATAAGGAAAGTGCTGATAAGAGAAAACAAATATAATAAAAGTAATTAAACTTTGGCAAAAATTATGTAGTTTGCCAAAGTTTAATTAATAAAAACTCTTTGGATAGCTTCTTAAAAGATAAAATACAAACTTATTTTAAAGGACAATCAACCATTTCAAAAGATAAGTTGGTTGAAAGTATCTTGTTAGACTTCCCTGAACTAAAGGAAAGTTCTATCAATGTGTATTTATCGCGTTTTAAAAAAGAGGGTCTTATCAAGAATCCGACTAGAGGGGTCTATGCCCTAAAAGGCAAAGAATTATATTATCCTGTTATCGATAATAAACTAAAGCGCTTATTCAAAAAAATAAAAAAGGACTACCCGTTCATAGATTTTTGCATTTGGGATACTAAATGGTTAAACGAATTTATGAGACATCAACCTTTTAAATTCTATACCGTTTTGGAACTTGAAAAGGATGTTACGCAGTCTGTGTTTTATGCGCTCAAAGAACAAGGAAAGCAAGTCTTTATAGAACCAGATGCAGAGACTTTTGAGCTGTACGTACACAATAGTGACGATGTAATCATTTTAAAACACCTTATATCTGAAGCTCCAATTCAGGAACTTGAAAATATAGTAACTCCAACATTGGAAAAACTGTTGGTAGATATGACTATTGATACAAAAGTATATGCTGCACAACAAGGAGAAATTCAATTCATCTATGCCAGTGCATTTGAAAAGTATGAGGTAAATACAAATAAAATTAAGCGCTATGCATACAGGCGTAACAGAGAAAAAGAAGTAGAAAACCTA
>JADFSQ010000437.1 GCA_022560715.1 Bacteroidota bacterium | reverse complement strand
AAAGAAAGGGCCAAAAGGTATAGTATATCGGAAGATATGGGAAATAGAGGAAGGTATCTTCTTGTGCGCCTTGCCATTCGTGAAAATCACTATCCAACTTTCGACTTATTAATGAATGAATTTAAAGAAAGTGACTTTGTTGAAAACCTGCAAGACTGGCAGATTAATACTTGTGCCGATCTTTACTTAAACAATAATGAGCCACATGAAGCGATAGAACTTTATAATATAATTGTAAAAAATAATCCTGAAAATGCATGAGCTCTTAATGGTTTAGGTAAAGCCTATCTAAAAAAAGGAGACCGTAAAAATGCTATTGAATTTTACAAAAGCGCCATTAAATTTGTCGGAAAAAATAATGATGAGAATTTGGATAACTATAAAGCCGATTTAGATAGGAATAGAAATTAGTTTCAGATTTTAAAATTAATGGGTGTAAACTGGCTACAACAATGTATTATTGCAAGACTTCCTATCGTTAGCCACGACATCTTATACAAACCAATAGGCACAATTTTTCAATCAAATAAGTTTAAATTCAGTCAAGTTGCAAAAAATATAAAACAACAAAAAGCCACATCAAGCAGGAAAATACAGCAAAAGGAGTATTCAAATCGCAACTGAACTATTTTATGTATTCTCTCAAATAAATTCTTAAAAATGACAACAAACAAAAAATTGAACTTTCTCGACAGTTATCTCACACTTTGGATTTTTATAGCAATGGCTTTAGGAGTTGGTATTGGTTATTTTGCGCCATCATTCCCAAGTGTAATAAACTCTTTTAACAATGGAACAACTAATATTCCTATTGCAATCGGATTGATTTTAATGATGTATCCACCTTTGGCTAAAGTAAATTATGCGCTATTACCAAAGGTTTTTCGAAACACTAAAATTCTATCAATATCACTAATCCTTAATTGGATAATTGGTCCAGTTTTAATGTTTGTTTTATCAATTATTTTTTTACGAGAGTACCCCGAATATATGGTTGGAATTATTTTGATTGGTTTGGCTCGTTGTATTGCAATGGTTCTCGTTTGGAATGACCTTGCTGAAGGAAGTAGCGAATATGGAGCAGGTTTAGTTGCCCTAAACAGTATTTTTCAAGTATTTGCATACAGTTTTTATGCGTGGATTTTTATAACGGTTCTTCCTCCATATTTCGGATTTGAAGGTGCCATTGTTGACATCTCAATAGGTACGGTTGCAGAAAGCGTTACAATTTATTTGGGTATTCCATTTCTATTAGGAATTTTAAGCCGTTTGATTTTGGTAAAACTAAAAGGTGAGGAATGGTACACCAAAAAATTTATTCCTACTATTTCACCAATGACTTTGATTGCTCTTTTATTTACGATTGTGGTTATGTTCTCATTAAAAGGCGAATTGATTGTTAAAATTCCTATGGACGTTTTAATTATTGCTGTTCCATTGCTTATTTACTTTATAGTAATGTTTATAATTGGGTTCTTCTTTACAAAAGCGACTGGAGCAGAATATGACAAAACTACAGCAGTTGCATTTACAGCAGCAGGAAATAATTTTGAATTGGCAATTGCAGTTGCGATTGCAGTTTTTGGACTAAACTCTGGACAGGCATTTGCTGGAGTAATTGGTCCTTTAGTCGAAGTTCCTGCCCTAATATTGTTGGTTCGTGTTTCATTCTGGTTAAGAAAAAAGTATTATTAAAGAAAACTATATTGCAAAAAACAACTTTTAAAATATCTAAAATGGACTGTCCTTCGGAAGAAAATTTAATCCGGATTAAATTGGACGTAATTCCAAGTATTAAAAATCTTGATTTTGATATTCCCAATCGAAAGTTGACCGTTTTTCACAGCGAACAAGTTGACCCAATCGAAAAATCAATAATTGAACTGAATTTAGGTGGACAAAAACTGGAAACTGAACAGACACCGACCAAACTGAATTTTCAGAAAACTCTTGGAAACAAAAAAGAAGCCTTGTCCAATTATAGAATATCTTTAATGTTGAATCCAGAAAACACTAATG
>JADFSQ010000436.1 GCA_022560715.1 Bacteroidota bacterium | reverse complement strand
AAAAAATGTAATCTTTAAAAATGAAAATAACTATGTTTGAAAAGACTTTGCTATTACTGTAGAAAAAGGGAAAACGTTGGCGCTTGTTGGACAATCTGGAAGTGGAAAAAGTACTATTGCAAACCTTGTTACACGATTTTATGATGTTAACGAAGGAAAAATCACTATTGACGGACAAGACATTAGAGATTTAACCAAACATTCCCTTCGCAATTTAATGGGTTTAGTAACTCAAGACTCCATTTTGTTTAATGATACTGTAAAAAATAATATTCTACTTGGAAAAGAAAACGCTTCAGATGAAGAAGTTATTGAAGCACTTAAAATTGCCAATGCCTGGGAGTTTGTAGAAGAGTTACCAAAAGGAATAGACACCAACATTGGCGATTCAGGTAATAAATTATCTGGTGGACAAAAACAACGTTTGAGTATAGCACGTGCCGTACTTAAAAACCCACCAATTATGATTCTTGACGAAGCCACTTCAGCATTAGACACCGAAAGCGAACGCTTGGTACAAATTGCTTTAGAAAACATGATGAAAAACAGAACCTCTATTGTTATTGCTCATAGGCTTTCAACAATAAAAAATGCCAATAACATTGTTGTGATGCAAAAAGGCAGAATTGTAGAGCAAGGAAAACATCAGGAATTGCTTGATAAAAAAGGTGTGTACAGCAAGCTTGTTGAGATGCAATCCATTCAGTAAATATTTAGAACCCTTTATAAATTAAGAAAAGGACTAAATTTGGGTATAGTCCTTTTCTTTTATTATTACCACTAATTTGGGTAAATGGTAATAAATGAGTTGGTTAAGTTGCTGTAAACCTATAACAAATATTTCTAACTACCAAAAAAATACGTATTTTATCGATATTATTATACACTTAATCGATATTATTTTATGTATATAATTGTTTTTTAGGTGTTTAACTTATTCATTTGGTTTTAATTATTTTCACTTTTAAAGTTTTCAATTAAACTTTTCTTAAATTGGTGTGTCTAAATAAGAAATTGATTTTTTGTGAATAACGAAAAAGAACTATTATCACAGCTCAAATCTGCCAAAACACAAGAAAAAGCTTTTAGAGAATTAATTACACTCTATAAAGAACGCTTGTATTGGCACATACGTAAAATTGTTATTTCGCATGACGATAGTGACGATGTGTTGCAAAATACGTTCATAAAAATTTATAAAAACATACAAAGTTTTAAAGGCGAGAGTAAATTATTTTCTTGGATGTATCGTATTGCTACCAACGAAGCAATCACGCATCTTAATAAAAATGCGAAGCGTTTACAAATCACAAATGAAGCAGTACAAGAATATGCTATCAATAATTTAAAAGCAGATGTGTATTTTGAAGGCGACGAGATACAATTAAAATTACAACAAGCCATTGCAACTCTGCCACAAAAACAACAATTAGTGTTTAATATGAAATATTTCGATAATTTAAAATATCGAGATATGTCGGAAGTTTTGGAAACCAGCGAAGGAGCTTTAAAAGCATCCTATCATATTGCTGTTAAAAAAATTGAAGCATATTTAACAACTAATTAAACCTTTTAAACTAAATTGTGTCTTAATACAAATGAAACTTAACTTAAATAACATAAAAAATACAGGATTTAAAACACCTGATAATTACTTCGATGCTATTGAAGATGTTATTATTAATAAAATTGAAACTAAAAATACAACTAAAGTAATTCCGCTATTTAGTAGAAGAAACTTAATATACGCATCAAGTATTGCTGCTGCTGTGCTATTACTTTTTAATTTATCAATTTTTGATAAAGAAATTACTTGGGATTCTTTAGACACTCAAACTGTTGAAAACTATATAATAAATGAAGGTATAGATTCTTATGAAATAGCAGCATTACTTTTTGAAGATGATTTGACAGAAGATCTATTTATCCAAAACACTATTACAGTTGAGTCTTTGGAAACCTATATTTTAGAAAACACTTCAATAGAAGACATTTTAATTGAATAATTATGAAGATGAAACGATTAC
>JADFSQ010000041.1 GCA_022560715.1 Bacteroidota bacterium | reverse complement strand
ATTACCTCCTGGACTTACTGCCATCGAACGATTGTTCCTCCCTCCGGTACTGTGAGTTTTAACTCCTGGAAACTTATACACCAATATATCTATTGAACCATCAAACTTACGAAGCTCTACGTTATTAACACAACCAGCTCCTAAAGAAAGAATATAATAAACTGAACCACTAAAACTTATAGAATCATTGACAACAGTATTTGAAGGATGTGTAATAAGCGCCGAAGACCATGTAGCACCCTCATCTGACGAACTCTTTAAAATATTAGAATCCCATACGTAAGCTATCCCCAGATGGTCGTGACCACAACTATAATCTGAACCTACATATGCAGCATCTCTGTCAGTAACAGTAGTTCCATCATAAGTTGTGAACTGTGGTAATGCAATAGCACTGATAGCGTTGGAAGCACTTATGTTAAAAGATCTAACAGCTTTAAAGTCAGCATTTGCAAGTTCTGAAGCGAATACCTTTATTTTAACAAGTTTATTTGCAGCCAATGAAGCTGAATACTCTTGGTTAAAGTTAATATCTTTATATGATACTGATGCTGATTGATAGAATCCAGCTCCAGCAGCTACATTTTCATCAACTATTTTATCAAAATCTATGTTTCCATAGACTCCAATTCTATAGTCGCTATTTCCATTTGCATCAAATCCAAATTTATTAACACCGCTAGAACCTCCGCCACCTCCATCTCCAAAGGATACATAGTCGAACCTTAATATTAATCTGGCGGTTAAATAACGTAATTTTAAGCGGCAGCATATTTTATTGATTTATGATTAAAAAAACGTGCAACTTTTTTTGGGTTTTTTTGTAAATACATTATATGAGATTTAACATTATTCTTCATTTGTTTTTCATTTTTAGGTGTTTGTTTTAATCCAATACCGCTTTTTAAATCATTGTTTAAATACTCATCCGGATTTAATTCTGGAGAATAAGAAGGAAGATAAAAAAGAGCAATTTTATTTTTGTTTTCTTCCTCCCATTTTTTAACTATTTTACTATGATGCACTTTCAAATTATCTAAAATAATAAAGAGTTTCTTATTCGCTCCTTTGATAAGCCTTTTTAAGAAAATTATAAATCTTTGCGCATTCATAGTTCCTTTATAAGTCATAAATCTGACTTTTCCTTGATTTGTAACCGTAGAAATCATATTTAATGACAACCTTTTGGCTAGTGTTTCTTTGACTGGAGTTTTTCCTTTTGGTGCATAAGAACGTCCATATTGACTTGTGTTTTTAATACCTGTCTCGTCAGTCCAATGGATTTCTGCATTTTCTTTTTGAGCTTGTCTCTTTATTTTTGGATACTCCTCTTCTAACCATTTATTTACGGATTTTGAATTTTGTTCATATGCTTTCTTTTTAGGTTTTTGTGGTGTAAAACCCCAACTCTTTAAATAGTCTCCCATTGTCCTAACAGCTATGTTAATATTGTATGTTCTTTTGATTAAATCTCTGATTGCTTTTCGTGTCCATAAAGCGTAGGGTAGTTTTAATTGGTCTGGCATTTTATCAATTATCATTTTTTGAACCTCCAATTCTTGCGTAGAAGAAAGAAGCTTACCATGACCTTTTTTGCGACCTCTTTTTACCTCTTTTAATCCTTTATTACCAAACTGTTTATATAATTTAACCCAATCAGAAACTGTGTTAGCTCGTACTCCTAAAATTAAAGAAATCTCCTTTTGTGTTATGTTTTTATGATACATAGTTATTGCCAAAAATCTCATTGCTTCCTTTTCCGGTTTTTTCGCTTTTCGTAAATCCTTTTTTTCCATCAAACAAAGATACAAAAAATATAATAATTATATCGTTATATTACCACTTGCTTAATAACCCCATTTTAGATTCAAGGAATTTAGCGTAAAAATATAGTTTAAAATATTTGACAACAAGTTTCTGAATTCTTGTTTGAGTTGTTTCATCATCTTTTTAAGATTCCACCCCGTTGCAGCTAAAAACGCATTGATTTGCGGTGAGTTTTCTCCCCAAAGGTAGTTTTGGTTCAACCTAAAATCTGTTTTTAGATGACCAATAACAGGCTCTATAGCTGCCCTTCTTCTAAACTTTTTTCTTTTGCTTCTTTTTTGATAGTCAGTATCTTGTTTTAAGGGTCTGTAATCTGGAGTAGATATTTTGGTGTTTCCTATTTGTTTTACGCCTTTCCCGCCTCGGTCATAAATAACTTCTTGTGGCGTATAATTAATATTGAATTGCATTTGTTCCAACAACGGCTCTATTGTTTTGCTGTCATGTGGATTGCCTTGAAAACTTTTTATAGCTGTGATAATTAGTGTTTTTGAGGTAGTAGTCAGTCCTATTTTAGTGCCAAATTCGTATTGTTTATGTGCTTTCCCTTTAGCAATACAGGCTGTAAATGGTTTGTGAATACTGTAAATTTTGTCTTTATCTGTTCGCTTCTGATGTAAAATTCGATAATACAAATCAACCTGTTCTTGGTAGGTTTCTAGAATCTGTTCAGGTAATTCTCTTTCCAATTCTCGAAGTAATCGACCCGCAATAGTTTTTAGTTTAGCATCCGCTTTCTTTGCTTTCTTATACCTCTTTGGATGTTTTCGATTATGTGTGTCTCTTAACAATTGTTTTGAGATTCTTACATAGGTTTGTCGCTGGGTTGTAGTTTCCATTCTGGATATTTCATTGCACTTATCTATAATCTTCTTGGCTAATTTAGCATCGGTAGGAAACGTAGTATTGTTCTCTGCCACTGTAGTGTCTGATAGTATTACTTTTTCTTTAGCCGCTTTACCAAAAAGGGAGACGGAATGTGCAAATATCTTCTGGACTCCTGATTCGCCTATACGATTTCTAAAGTGTACAAAGTCGCTTGGATCACAAGGAAATTGATACTCAAAATGAGCCATACCACAAAAATATTGCATGTAGGGATTCATTGCCCAAACTTCACATAATCGCTCATCCGATAAATATAAATCCGTTTTAGCATTAAACTCCCTACCATCAATCGGATGGGCATTGCTGGTTGTCCTGTATCAGAATAGTACTGTGAAAAATTATTCTCAAAGTACTTCCAATCTATTGCGCCACTTAACAAAATTAATTCGTGGCTCATATCAATAAAATCTTTGAGCAATGGTCTAAACAAATTTTGTTGATTTTGATTCGCTATTTTTCCTATCATATATTGCAAGGTTTTCACTACAAAATACGATTTTTCTTGCAATATAGAACACTAAAAATAATGTATTATTGACATTAATGGATTGTAAAACAAATGATTATAAAGTTAGTAAGGTTTCGACTATTTAAACTAGTAGAATTCCCTCTACTATAATATAATGTATTACTATGATGAAACACACAAGAACCAGGTTCTAATTCTATATATACCGAGTTTTCTTGGCTACCATTACACCTCAAAGCACCTTTATTGCCTATTTGCTCATGGTGTAATGTTTTCTTTAAGTGTGATTTTGGTGTGTACCACATACATCCATTTTCTTTATACGATTGATCGATAGCTACCCAACAGCTTAAAGCTCGTTTATCAGGCATATCAATCCAATACGCAGCATCTTGATGCCAAGGAGTTTTAGTATTTGTATTAGGTGCTTTATTGATTAACATATCGAAATCTAATTCCAGATCATCTCCCAATAGCGCTTTTGCAATTTGTAGTGTTCTTAAGTGGATAGGCTTTTCTAAAAGTTCTGGGAAAATCTTGCTTGGAACCATAATTTGAGTAATCTTCTCAATAGAAAAATCTTTATTCCCTGAAAGATCAGATCTGTATTTCGAAGCATCAATGTCGTTATTTAAAAACGAAGTGTATATACCTTCATAATAAGACACTTCTATTTTGCTAATTAAGTTTTTTACAACCAAATAGCCTTCAGCAGCAAAAAAATCTATTTGTTTTTTTGAAATCATTTCAATAATTAAACTTTAATAAATATTTTCTTTCTGTAAAGAACATACCCAAGTGCCAAATAAAAAGCTACTACTACTAAAGCGTATAATAATGGTGACATTTTATCCGATAAAAAAGAATGAACAAACAAATTATTATATAAATAGGAATGTATATTACTTGCATCATTCACTTTTGTTAAATAAAAGGTTTTTGAAATAAAACTGGACATAAAATAAATAGTAATAGCATTCATACCAACGTACTTGAAAATAGACCCAAATTTTATTTTCCGAACATCTGTTAGATAATAGATAATCGCTAATATTAATGTTCCCCAACCGCTTGTGACTAAAACAAAACTACTGCTCCAAATGGCTTTATTAATTGGAAACCAGATATTAACTATATAACCTGAAATTAGAAGTATAAAAGCTACCACAAACAATAATTTGATATTGTTTTGTAATCCATCTAAAATGCGTCCAATTAAAATCCCTGATATACAGCTAACGATAGCAGGCAATGTACTTAATAATCCTTCCGGGTCATAATCGGCTTTCCACATATGTTCTCCTAAAACATTAAAATCTATATAATTTGCCCAATTATTAGGAGCTCTTTCAAATGTTGGCAAAGTGCCATCTGGCAGTGGAACAAATCCAAGAAACAGCCAATAGCAAATTAAAATGAAAATACAGATACCCAATAATGTTTTCCACTTATAGTTAAGAAAGAGGATTGCAGAAACTAAAAACACTACACCAATACGTTGCAGTACTCCATGAAAACGTAATATTTCAAAATCCTTTACAAAGGGTAAGTAAGGTAAAAACAAACTGAGAAATAAACCAAGTCCTATAATCTTTAAACTCCTAATGACAATCTTCTTATAAGTTGTCTTAGTGTTCGGTTTATTTTTATAAGCGAAATAGATTGAAATTCCTACTATAAATAAAAAGAATGGGAAAATTAAATCGGTGGGTGTTAATCCATTCCATTCAGCATGACGTAAAGGTGCATAACCATAACTCCATGTTCCAGGTGTATTTACAAGTATCATTGCAACGATAGTAAATCCTCGTAAAATATCTACAGATTCTATGCGTTGCTTTACACTCATTTTTAAAAAATACTTACCCTAATTTTTTTCCACATTTTAGATAATAAAAATCCTGAAACCACTACTATTAAACTTAAGGCTATAGCCCAATTATAATCTCCATAAATCCAATAACCTGTAGCAAACATGGTACTGTATATTAAAATCATGGCTAGTATCATAGCTAATATTCCAGATGGAACACTCCATGGTTGTTTATCTGTAACAATTTCCTGATTTTCGCTTTTTGCGTCTTCAATAGTCTTTTTCCAACCAGGACCGCCAGGTTGTATCTTTTCGTAAAAATCAAATAACGTTTTATTAGTTTCAGGCTTGGTCATAAATGTTACGACTATCCAAATTATTGAAGTTATTAACACTACCATAGGAAATTTCGCATAGGTTGGTAAAAGACCTTCTACTTCAATTCCTAAATCGTTGTTGTGTGTAAAAAGCCAATCTCCTATGGCTGTAAAGCCAAATATCACAGATACTATTGCAGAAGAAAACATCGCTGAAATTTCACTCCAGGCATTAATACGCCACCAAAACCAACGTAAAATAAAAATCAATCCTGTTCCTGCTCCAAACATTAAAATAAACTTAAATATTTGCATGGCATCTTGCAAAAATAATGCGAGTGTTGCACTAAACACCATTAATATTATAGTTGATAACCTTCCAACTGCTACTAGTCTTTTCTCTGAAGCATCTTTGTTAATTCGCTGTTTGTAAAAATCGTTAACAATATAAGAAGACCCCCAATTTAAGTGTGTTGAAATGGTTGACATATATGCTGCAATTAGTGACGCCAAAACTAAACCTAATAGCCCACTGGGCAATTTGGTAAGCATCGCAGAATACGCCAAATCATGTCCTAATTTGTCATCGGTAATATTTGGAAAAGCTTCTTGAATACTCGCAATATCTGGAAATACAACTAGTGATGCCAAAGCAACTAGAATCCATGGCCAAGGGCGCAAAGCATAGTGCATGATATTGAAGAAAAAAGTTGCTCCTATAGCGTGATTTTCGTCTTTTGCTGCCAACATACGTTGTGCAATATAACCTCCTCCTCCGGGCTCGGCTCCTGGGAACCATGAGCTCCACCATTGCACTGCTAACGGAATAATAATTAAAGTGATTAACATTTCCTTATTATTAAAATCTGGAAAAATATTAATCTTATCTACTACATTAGGATGCGTTATTAAATTCCCAATACCTCCAACTTCAGGTAAGTTTACACAAAAATATGCTGCACCAATAGAGCCACCCATCGCTACAAAAAACAGTAAAAAATCGGTGTAAATAACACCTTTAAACCCTCCTAAAGCACTAAAGGTTACTGTTATTAATCCCGCACTAACGACGGTTTGCCAAGGGTCTAACCCTAGCATAATACTTCCTATTTTTATAGCTGCAAGAGTTACTCCAGACATTGCCAATATATTAAAAATCACACCTAAATAAATAGAACGAAACCCTCTTAAAAACTTGGCTGGTTTTCCACCATAGCGCAATTCATAAAACTCGATATCAGTAGTAACATTAGACTTTCTCCAAAGCTTGGCATAAACAAAAACGGTTAATAATCCTGTAATTAAAAATGCCCACCATTCCCAATTTCCTGAAACACCATTTTCTCTAACCAAATTAGTTACAAAATTTGGCGTATCTGTCGAAAATGTTGTTGCAACCATAGACACACCTAGTAACCACCAAGGCATATTTCTTCCTGATAAGAAAAATTCTGTAGAGTTTTTCCCAGATTGTTTGGATACCCATATTCCAATTAAAAGTGTAATAGTAAAAAAGGATATAATAAGTATATAATCTATTGTAGATAATTCGACCATGATAATTTATTTACGTGTCTTCTTTAGTGTTTAATATACGTTCTTTGGTTTGCTTCAAATAGTTTCTACCAATTGGAATTTTTCTATTGGAAATTTCTATAGTATTCCCTTCTAAAGCAATAATTTTATTAATAGAAATTGTATACGATCTATGTATTCTTATAAAATTAGATTGAGGTAGCTCTTCGGTAATTGCAGTCAATGATTTATGTACCACATAATCTCCAAGTGTAGTAATTACTTTTATATAGTCTTTAAGGCTTTCAATAAAAAGAATATCATTAAGATTCACTTTTATAAGCTTTTTGTTAGCCTTTAAAAAAATATGTGGTTCATTTTGTAAACCAGAATCTCCACTTGCACTACTAATATAAATTTGTTGATAAATCTTATTCATCGCTTTTAGAAACCTATTAAAAGGTATTGGCTTTACCAAATAGTCCAAAACATTTAGTTCAAAACTTTTAACAGCATATTCTCTATAAGCAGTTGTAATTACAATTAATGGTTTGTGACTTAAGTTTTCAATAAAAGCAAACCCAGTCATCTGTGGCATATTAATATCCAAAAAAATAACATCTATCTTTTCTTGTTCTAAAGTACTGTACGCTTTTAATGGATTCGTGAAAGTGCCTACAACCTCTATATGATCAAAATTCTTTAAATGATTTTCAATCACATTAATTGCTAAAGATTCATCATCTATTATAACACACTTAATTTTCATCTCACAGGTATTTTTAAAAATAGATTATACGTGCTATTTTGCATTTTTGTTTCTAGAATAAAATCACTTGCGAACAGTAATTTTAATCTTCTTTCAGTATTTTTTATCCCAATACCTTGCTTATTTTCTTGATTTAAATTAGGATTAAAATTGTTAGAAAGTGTAAATTCTAAATATTTTTTATTTACAATTTCAAAACTCATATTTATCTTAATTTTATCATTTTCTTTTAAGCCATGTTTAAAACAATTTTCTATAAACGATAAGAATAATAGAGGAGGCACCTCAACATCTTCAATATCTCCTGTAATATCCATTTCCGTTTCTACACGATCTTTAAATCTTATGTGTTCTATATCAAGATAATTATTAATATGGTTTATTTCTTGCAACAAACTTGCTTTTGAACTATTTACCTCATATAAAACATATTGCATTAAATCTGACAGTTTAATGACTAACCGAGGAGCGTCATCAGATTTTTTCAAAGTTAGTGCATATAAATTATTTAAAGTATTAAAAAAGAAATGAGGTTGAATTTGTGTTCTTAAAAATTTTAATTCCGTACTTAATTGAAGCTTGGCCAAGTCTTCATTACGTTTTAATTCTAGAGGCCAGTCAATTAATAATTTAATAGCAGTAACAAATCCTAAAACATACAATTCTCCTAAAATTACTGCAATAATATGATTTCGCTCAAGAAATCGTCCTGAATCTTCAGCTTCTGGCCATATTTCTTTAGTAACCAAAAGATAATTTAACCCTGTTCTTACTAAATATACCAGAATCAACATTAAGATTATTGACCCTAAATACTGTAGATACTTTTTTCTTAAAATGAATTTTGGTATTAAATAGTAAACATTAATGTAAACTACAATGATATGAATTGGAAACTCAACCAAATTAGATTTTATCGAATACCAATAATCATCAAAATAACTTCCCCATCTAATTACATTGAAAGTAAAGTATACCAACCAAAACAAAATATGGTACTTTGTTGGTATTGTATTATTTATACTTTTTTTTAAAAGTGAGATAATAGACGTGTTAAATGTTAATCTTTATACAAATACATAGCAATTTTAACAATAAAATAGTTAAATAACAATTAAATCAACATTTGTTTATTTATCGAAAATCATTTATCGTCAATTAATTGTTGTCTATGTGTAAAAACGTGTAGTTTAGATATTTTTTTTTTAAAATACTATTTAATTAAATACTATTGGTACAAATTAAAGACTAAACAATTGAATTATGAAACACAAATTACGATTGACTTTCTTGATTTCTTTTTTATTTTTTACCGTTCAAACAGCTTTTGCACAGGAAAAAGAAATTAATGGAACCGTAACTTCAAAAATCGATGGCATCCCTCTTCCTGGAGTAAATGTCTTGGTAGAAGGAACTACAAACGGTACCCAAACAGATTTTGATGGCAATTACTCATTAACAGCTTCTGTAGGTGATGTACTGGTTTTTTCTTATATAGGAATGACTAGTGTAAATATTACAATAGGAAGTTCTAGCACAATTAATGTACAATTAGAAGAAGATGCCGAACAACTAGGAGAAGTTATTGTTACTGCACTCGGTATTAAAAAGACTAGAAAATCGTTAACTTATTCCGCTCAGGATATTAAAGCAGACGAACTGAATAGGGTAAAACAATCTAACCCTATTAATAGCTTGTCTGGTAAGGTAGCTGGAGTTACAGTTAATAGAAGCTCATCAGGTGTAGGTGGCTCTGTTAAAATAACTTTAAGAGGTAATAGCTCGACAAGAAATAATCAACCATTATATGTGGTTGATGGTATTCCTATGTCTAATCCAACTTCTGG
>JADFSQ010000435.1 GCA_022560715.1 Bacteroidota bacterium | reverse complement strand
ATATCTAATTAGAGATCAAGTTAATAGTATCATTAAAGATTCTTTAAAAAAGAAACTGGAATCAAATGTAGAATATTTCACTGTGGAAGAATGTGATGATTTGTTACATATGTTACACACTTATGTACATATTTCTAGGAATAAGTATAATATTTACCAGTGTTTTAAATTTATAACTAAGATTAAGAGGCTAATTGATGATTATTATAAACAGTGAACGATTATTACCAATTATTAGAGAAATTAACGCTGCAGTTGATACAGATTATTTAGATTACATAGAGATTCTTATATCTAAGAATGTTACTAGATTTTCTAAAAAAGAAGCTGATATGTTATTATGTGTATTAGAGACTTATTGTTATACTGGGAATAATATTAATTTTATTATGTTTTACAGCGTTACGTACGCAAAGCGCAACATCGCATCCTGCTTTTTGAAAACTGTCTGCCAAAATCATTCCTACAGGTCCTAGCCCAATAATTCCAATCTTTATTTTTTTTGCAGTATTCATTTAAGTCAATACTTTAGAATCTTCAATTTGCTCTAGAAAAGTTTCAATTTTAGTAATACTTTGTCCTTCAGAGAAAAACCGTAAATCACATAAGTCCCCTTCTATGATGAGTGATGGGACTCCGGTAATTTTTTGTAATCGCTGTGGCATTCCAAACTTAGCATTAGAATTATTGAAACATGTTTTAGTATCATGAAACACAATACCTTCTATATTATATTCTTTAAACCACTCTGCTAACATTTTTTCTTTAGCTTTATCACTACGATTAATAAAAATCTCGGTATAAGCCCTAGCTGTCGAGTTCCAAGGATCGTTTTCATCGAATTTGTCGAACACCCAACTACTACAATATGTAGATGCTACAACTGCAGCATTGTTTGAAATAAATAAATTACTCATCATTCGTAGTTTGCCCCAAATTGGCATTCCCTCCCAAAAAATACGTGTTTTGGCTTCTGGAAGAAAGCCTTTGTTGTTTGCAACGTTTTCTTCTAGTTCTGCTAATAAGGTAGTATAGTAGTCTTTTGCTATTTGAGTCCCTCTTAAAATTACAATTGGGCCCATATGAATAGTTCCATCAAAAAAGCTTAAAGGCGCATTCATAGCGGTAGAAGTTTTTAATACTTTTTGCCATAACTGAGTCGCTTCTTTACTAAGTTTAATGGTTTCTTTAAAAGCCTCTAAATCGAATTTCTGCCCACTGACTTGTTCACAAACCGGAATCATTTTTTTAAATTGCTTTACAACCAAATCTACCTCATCTTGAGTAACCTCATCTAAATATCTTGGAGGATTTATGCCCACAATTGGGCAATTAAATTCATCTGCATAAAAAGTAAACCAGTCTTCTACTTCTCTACATTGATTAGTATTATAAGCAATAATATCTGGTTTTGGAACTCCTTTCATTCCATAATGCTTTTGTAGTGGTGATTGTTTTTTAAGATACGATCCAATATCGGCTGTTGTATAAGAGCAAACATGGCCTGAATAACCACACTTTATAGCTTCTGGAATAAAATCCATAGCAGTACGAGTTGCTCCTAGCAAAGCCCCGTGGTTTTCAGGGAAATACACCTCAAAACCAAAGGAACGTAATAATTCAGCAGGTCCTACACTGGTACACCAAGCTATTTTATTTTTGCCTGATTCTAATGAAAGATAATAATCTTTCATTACTTTTTTCATTACTTCTGTTGTCTTAATCGTGTACAATTTTTCTAGCTATTTTATTTTTAACATCTAATTCTACTATATATACTTCTTCTTTTGTTGGTACATTTTTACCATACATGTTTACGAGATGATTTTTGTATTTTTCTAAAACATTTTTTGGTGCCACTTTCATAGATGGTGTAAGTGTTCGTTCTTCTAATGATAATTCACTATCAATAATGGCTGCTGATTTTATTTTAGAGAATTTTTGATTTATGTCGCAATTGGCGTCATGTAAACAACCCTGTAAACACTTTCCTAATTCATTTAAACTCCTTGTGCAAAAACACCCTTCTTCCGGTGAAA
>JADFSQ010000434.1 GCA_022560715.1 Bacteroidota bacterium | reverse complement strand
GAAATTGATGAATCTATTGCGCAAATAGAGAGAGGAAAAACCTATACTCATCAAGAGGTAGCAGAACATATTAAGCAATGGGGAAAACAGTAATTTGGACACATCAAGCTGATGCTGAATTGAACAAAGCATTTTTAGATTTATTAAAACAATCCCAATCTATTGAAATAACAACAAGAATAATTACAGAAGTTTACGAATCAACTTTAATATTGGTCACAAACCCAGAGATTTACAAATTAGATACACTAAAGGATAATAACAAATGGAATATTAGATCTTACGAAAAACATACTTACCGAATATCTTACCAAATCGAAAAAGAAGCTATCTATATTATCCGTTTACGCTATGCAAGAAAAGAACCATTAGAATACTAAAAACCTCAACAAAACAAAGAAGATTTTTTAATTACCACTTAACTTTTTAGCATAAACAAAATAACATATACCAAATATAAAAACAGAACAAAACCTATGATAAAGAATCTTTTTTTCGCATGTATAATTTTAGTTACAACAAATAGCTTTGCTCAATACTATAAAACTTACGATTGGAATGATAGCCCAAAACTTCATGAACTCACCGAAAAAGATTTGAAAGAACCGTCGGTTGGTATTTTAGAAAAATATATTGTAGAATATAAAGAAGGACTATTTTCTCAAGACCTTACAAGTTTTGAAACTACACATACCATTATTAGAGTAAATAACGACAAAGGCATTGGTAGGCATAATACGGTTTATATTCCAATGTACGAAGTAAAGAAAGTAATAGATATTAAAGCAAGAACTATAAATGCCAAAGGAAAAGTAACACTCCTAAACAAAGACAATATTAAAGAGATTAACAATGTTGAATCTTATGGGGATTTTAAAATATTTGCGATAGAAGGTGTAGAAAAAAACTCTGAAATAGAAGTATTATATACTGTAGAGAAAGAATACGATATGCATGGAACTGAAACCATACAAGGAGAATATTTTATTAAAGAAGCTCAGTTTTTATTTATAACTGGAGATTTGAATTCTAAAATTAAAGCCTATAGAACGGAAACTGCTTTCGAGACTGTTTCTATTGATGGCAGACAAGCAAAATTATTGACGCTTAAGAATATTCCTGCAATGATAGACGAAGAATATGCAACACCTAACGCAAATAAAATTGCCGTTGTGTATCAATGTTTCCCTAAAGACCAAAATATTACACAAGAAATGTTTTGGGATAATATTGTAAATAATGTTGGTGGGAAATTTTTCCCTGATGAAGCGTCACCTTTAGTAAAAAACGATATTGATAATATCACTAAAGGCGATTTGGATTTATCAACTTTCAAAAAAGCCTCTCTGATCGATAATTTTATTAAATCTAATTTTACTATTGTAAAAAACAACAATGCTGAACTTACAAATTTAGAATATATCTTAAAAAACAGAACTGCAAGCGATTACGGCATCCTAAAAGTGTATGCACATTACTTAAAAGCTTTAGAAATTGAATACGAAATTGTAGTTACAGCTAATAGATTCGCACTTAAATTCGATCCAGATTTTTATACACCAAATATGCTTCGGGATTTCTTGATTTATTTACCTACGGAAGAAAAATACATAGCACCAGACCGAATTGAGTATAGAGTTGGTGAAGCACCTTTTAATATTTTAGGCAATTATGGCTTATTTATTACTGAAAGTTTAGAATATTATTTTAGCAAGATTATACAATCTGATCCCAATTATAGTCGCATTGTACGATATACAGATATTACTTTTGATGAAGATTTGGCAAATGTTATAATTAAACAAAACCAAGAGTACACAGGACATTGGGCTATAACAAGCAAAGCCATATTAAGTTTATCGACCGAACAAGGCATCAAAGATTATGAAGATTATTTAACAAGTTCGGGTATTGAGGATAAAGTAGTATTAAGTTTTGAAACCGAAAATACAGATATGAATTCGTTAGAATATAACCTGCCATTTATTACACGATGTATTATTACTTCCGAATCTCTCTTGGAAGAAGCTGGCGATAGCTATATTT
>JADFSQ010000433.1 GCA_022560715.1 Bacteroidota bacterium | reverse complement strand
GTATAATTTCTTAAATTATTTATTATGAAAAAAAAGAAGTTAACTGGGAAACTATCCCTTGAGAAGAGCAAAATCTCTGCGCTTAATGCGTCAAAAATTAGAGGTGGTGCTACTGAATTGCAAATCTGTGGATCTATTACATATTGTGATCCAACATGGACCCTGTCTGAGGGTACTGGTTCAGAATGTAAATGTCTGTAAATAAAGTAAGTGAAGTGCTGTTGTGGCACTTCACTTTTAAAATTAATTTATATCATTAGTTTTATAAAACATTTAGGATTGGTTTATCTAAACACACAAAAGAATGATTATTTTAATATTCCGGTAGAAGATTATAAAACAATTAATAAAAACACAATATGAAACCTAATAATTTCAGTTATTATAAAATTATAATAATTCTAATGATACTATGTTGTTCTTCATCTTTTTTTGCACAAGAAAATGTGGAGGAATTAAAAACAATTAGTGGTAAAGTAAAATACCTTAACACTCCATTACCAAACGTAAATATCATTATAAAAGGCACATTCAATGGCACAAAAACGGATACTCAAGGATATTACACCATAAAAGCAAAAACTGGAGATATACTGCAATACAGTTATGTGGGTTTTAATACAGTGTCTATTATTGTAGAAGATGTTACTACTGTTTTAAATATTGAAATGGACACTCATGTAAGTGAACTGGATGAAGTTGTACTATATACACGAAATAAAGTTGAGAAAGTAACGGATTTTAATGAAGTAATGGATATAGATTTACAAACCTCTTTTGGAACGATTAATCCTTCAAAATCGGCTTCTGCAGTTCATTATTTAGGCAATAGAAGCTTAAGGCATATTTCCAGTCCCTCTCTTGAAGATGCATTAAGTGGAAGATTTTCAAAAGTAGAAAAGAGAGGAAATAGACTCTATATCAGAGATGTCCCAGCTCATTTTGATATAGATGGTATGTTATTCGAAAGAGACCCAGGTATCGTTTTTAGTAATATTGAACACCTCTTTATTATGAAAGGCAGAGCTTTAGTTATTATTAGAACAAAAAACTCTCAAGAGGTTTTACAAGCCAAAAAAAAAGCAATAGCAGAGCAACACAAAAACCAGAACTATTACAACAACGATGCCGTGGCTGTACAAAATGAAACCACGTTTTCTTCTAATACTGTTAAAGCACAAAACACAAAAGCAATACCCAAAAACATTAGCGGAAAAGTCACCTATATAGATACACCATTAGCAAATGTTAATATTATGATTGTTGGTAAAACAATTGGCACCAAAACTAACACCAAAGGAGACTATCATATTAAAGCCAATGTTGGCGACATTATCCAGTACAGCCATCTTGGGTTTGCAACAGTTTCAATTATTATAGAAGATATTACAGAAGTTTTAGACATCGAAATGGTTATTAAAGAAAATGTACTAGACCAAGTAACCGTTACAGCCAATGGAAAAATAGGTAAAGTTTTAGAGCGTGCAAAAAAAGCAGACAAAACCTTTGAAACCTCAAGAGGGAATATGGATCCTAAAAGTGCTGGATATACAATATCATTTGTTGATGGTGACGAAGTAAAAAATGTATATCCTTCAATCAAAGAGGCTTTACGTGGGAAAATAACAGGATATCAAATTGATAACCAAACAGGAAAAGCATATTTACGAGGCAAAAATATGTCAATAACTCAAGACCGTCCAGTTGCTTGGGAAGTTGATGGTGTCTTTACTACAGACGAACCAACACATTTAGATTTGTCTCAAATTAAGAGTGTACACGCCTTGAAATCATTAGCTGCTACTACTAAATATGGTTCACAAGGAGTTGGAGGAGTTATTGTTGTAACCACCAAATATGGTTCTTTTGATGCTCTTGAAACCAAACGTAAAAAAATAGCAGAACAATACACAAACAAAAACTATTATTCCAATGATGCCCTGCAAGTTAACCTGGAAAACTTAAATTCCAGTTCTTATGCCAATGCCCTGGAGGCTTTTAACAACAAGCAAAAGGCATTTATCTATTACGACCAAACTTTAAAGGCC
>JADFSQ010000432.1 GCA_022560715.1 Bacteroidota bacterium | reverse complement strand
CAGAGGAAAATGCTGAACCTTCCAAACTTATTAACCCTAGCCTTTTAGAATTTACCGAAGAAGAATCTCAATTCTTAAATATTACAGTTCAGCCAGAGCAATTTTATGCTTTAATGCGTCAATTAAAAACTAATGAAGAAACTTATTTCGATTATTTATTCTGTTTAAGTGGTGTAGATTGGGGCGAAGAATTAGGCGTTGTATATCATATAGAATCTACAATGCACAGGCATATTGTGGTTGTAAAAGTGAATGCGAAAGATAGAGAAAATCCGAAACTCGATTCGGTTTGCGATATATGGTTTACAGCAGAATTTCATGAACGCGAAGTATTTGATTTCTTCGGAATACATTTTAATAATCATCCTAATTTAAAACGCCTCTTTTTAACTGAAGACTGGAAAGGTTATCCTTTAAGAAAGGATTATGTTGATGAAATTAATATGGTTATCAAATAAGTAATGGAACTACGTACTACTATTGATAAAAGTTTTAAAACGGAACCATACCAAATTAACATGGGACATCAACATCCTGCAACGCATGGTGTTTTAAATCTTTTATTAACTATTGATGGTGAAATTATAAAAAAGGTAGAGCCAGATTTAGGGTATATCCATCGCTCCATAGAAAAAATGTGCGAACGCGATAGCTATCAGCAAATAGTTCACCTAACAGATCGGATGGATTATTTGTCTTCAAACATAAATAACGAAGCTGTTTGTTTAGTCGTTGAAAACGCTTTGGAATTAGAAGTTCCCGAGCGCGTAAAAGTAATTAGAACCATTATTGGTGAACTCACAAGAATTTCATCACACTGTTTATGGTGGGGCGTAATGGGAATGGATGTTGGTGCTTTGTCAACTTTTTTTTATGGCTTTAGAGATCGTGAAATGATTAACGATATTTTTGAAGAAACTTGTGGTGCAAGACTTACTATGAATTATAGCGTTCCTGGAGGATTGATGCTCGATATACACCCAAATTTTGTAAAACGTGTTAAAGAATTTGTCACTCATTTTAAAACTAAAATTCCAGAATACGACAAACTTTTAACCAACAACATAATCTTTCAAAAAAGAACAAAAGGTATAGGAATATTAACCAAAGAAGATGCTATTTCATTTGGAGCATCAGGACCAGTTGCTCGTGCTTCAGGGTATTCTTGCGATGTCAGGAAATATCATCCGTATAGTGCTTTAGATAAAGTAACATTCAACGAAGCATTAAAAACTGAAGGCGATACTTTTGCACGTTACCAAGTTAGAATTATGGAGTTATGGGAATCGTTATCGATAATAGAGCAGTTAATCGATAATATTCCAGAAGGTGAGCATAGAGTCACTACAAGAGCCGTAATAAAATTACCAAAAGGAGAATTTTACCAAAAAGTGGAAACTGCAAGAGGAGAATTAGGCGTTTATATTATAAGTACAGGAACAAAAAGTCCTTACAGATTGAAGTTTCGCTCACCTGGTTTTTCAAACTTATCATTACTAAATCATATTGCAGTTGGTGATAAAATTGGAGATTTGGTCGCAACTATGGCAACATTAGATCTTGTAATTCCAGATATTGACCGATGATGAAAATTCCAAAAAAAGAAAAAACAAATTCCAAAATGGAATAGCAGAAATAAATTTTAAATGAAAAAACAACCACAAAAAACACTATGACACTACAAAGTACACAAAAGATTAGCTCTGTGACCTTTGTGAAAACTTCTTAGTGCTCTTTGTGGTTAACTAATGAAGCCAAAACATTCCAATGTTAGAATATTTACGCTAATAGTTTAGTGTAGAGTTTGGAGTTTATTTTAACAAAATTATGATTGAAACTATACATAACTGGTTATATTCAGTACTCCCTGAAGGCACGGCGAGTATTGCCGAAATGGTGCTCATTGCATTGATATATTTAGGTATTTTTTCTATTGTAGGCTTGTTTTTAGTGTTAATGGAACGACGTGTTGCTGCCTGGTTTCAATTACGTGTTGGACCCAACAGAGTTGGTTTTCAAGGGATTTTACAAACCATGGCTGATGCCTTAA
>JADFSQ010000431.1 GCA_022560715.1 Bacteroidota bacterium | reverse complement strand
AATGTGTCCTTCTTCAATATCATTTCTGCTCATAAAATCGCCATCTACATAATATAACACCTCATCGCTATCTATATTGCTATGATTATATGGTGTAGGAATGGATTTTGGATGATAATCGTACATACGTGGCACAAAACTACATACCACAAAAGCATCGGTTTCAAAAGTTTGATGTACTGGAGGAGGCTGATGGATGCGTCCTGTTATAGGCTCAAAATCGTGAATTGAAAACGCATAAGGATAATTGTAACCATCGTAACCTACAACGTCAAAAGGATGTGTGGCATAAATCATTTCAATAATTTCGTCTTGTTTTTTTACTTTGATTAAAAAGTCGCCTTTTTCGTCATAGGTTTCTAATTCTTGTGGTTGACGAATATCGCGTTCGCAAAAAGGAGAATGTTCTAATAGTTGTCCAAACCAGTTTCTGTAACGTTTTGGTGTGTAAATTGGTCTGCGAGATTCTACGATAAACAATCGGTTGTTCTCGGTATCGAAATCTATTTTATAAATTATTCCTCTCGGAATTAATAAATAATCCCCATATTTAAAGTCGAGGTTTCCCAACATTGTGCGCAACTTTCCTGTACCTTTATGGATAAAAATAAGCTCGTCGGCATCAGCATTTTTATAGAAATAATCTTTAGTTGAATGTTTTGGTGCTGCTAAAATAATACTACAATCACTATTGGTTAATACTGTTTTTCTGCTTTCTAAATAATCTGATTCAGGCTTTACTTGAAAACCACGAAAGCGATAGGATTGAATATTATTAGCTTTAACAATTTTTGGCGCAACGCTGTATTGCTTTACGATTTCTTTTACTTGTGTTGGTCGATGTTCGTGGTAGCTATTTGTTGACATACCATCAAAGCCAACCGTCCCGAAAAGTTGTTCGTAATACAAATCTCCGTTTGGTTTTCTAAATTGTGTATGTCGTTTAGGTGGTATGTTTCCTAATTTATGATAGAATGGCATTGTTTAAAATTTAATGATTAATAAATTTAATAATTGTAAAGACTATTGATTAGTCTTAAACTTGTATAAGATACAAAAAACGAGCTTATTCAGGATTTCTCTTGATAAGAAAATGAAGATGTTGTAGTAAATCTTTCCAAAAAAGTGTCATAATGCTACAAATATCGTGAAAATTTATTGATTTTTTAAATTACAAATCAAAATAAAATAATTGTTAACGAAATGTTAAAGTTTGATTACGGTTTTACCGTACTTTCCCATAAACACTATATATCCCGAAGCAACATTTTAATGGTTAACAACCTACCGTAAATTTTATTGCAATTATTTTGTTTACTAATGTTTTTTTTTTAGTAGTTTTGAAATGTCTGAAACAAATTTTGAGTAATTTAAGAAGTCGCTTAAGATAAGTTGAAGACAAATTGTTCGAACACAACTTGCGCAAGTTTTTTATTCTCCCTTAATAATTTAGTAGCGCACAACGACTTCTTGATATTAATTAAAGGCTTCTTAACTTTATTGACTTCTTAATTTTTTGATTTCTTAAACGTATTTATTGTTTAACGAGTTGGCTGTGCTATATAGCGAACAAAAATTATTAAGTCTATGAACAAGAAATAAAACAATAATTTAATTTTAAAAATGAAAAAACTATTTATTATTCCAATAACTCTTTTTTTGATCTCAATAAATTTATTTTCTCAAAATTATAAAAAAGTTGACGAGTATAGAAATAAAGGGTATTTCAACATAACTCGTTTTAGTTACATAAATGTTAACGAAGCAAAATTAGAAACATTTTCACCAACAAACGGTGTTGTTGTAACAGAATTACCTATTGACCAAGCACAAGCATATAGCTTACAAACTATAAACGGGTATTTTTTCAGCCCATATTTTTCTGCTGGAATCGGTGCCGGTTTAGACGGTTATCATAATCCTAATATTAATACAGTGCCAGTTTTTTTAGATCTTCGATTATATTTATCCAATGCTATATCAAGCATGTATTTATACACAGACTTTGGAACATTGATTGAAATAAAAAACGGATCAAAAAAGGGAAGAAT
>JADFSQ010000430.1 GCA_022560715.1 Bacteroidota bacterium | reverse complement strand
AACAAAATATGCATAACTAAGCTTGCCACCTATCAATTCACGATAATTAAAATACATTTCACGTCTTAATTTGTTGGTGTTCCAGTTAGACGAGAATAATTCTGTTCGAGTCATATTAAGATTTTTTTGTCTACTAACACGCTCCCTGTTGGAACAGAGATAACCTTCCATAGATAGTTTAGCTTTATTAAACAAATCCTTCAGTCTACCCGTTATATTCATGGCTCAATAATTTCTTTAATTATAGATTTATAACCAATATATTGTATGGTTACAGTAATTTTTCCTTCCGGGATTTTTGTGATTTTGAATGTACCATCTTCTAACGTAATACTTCCTGTTACAATTTCTCCTTCAGAGTTTTTTATAACTATGTTTACATAGGATAAGGGTTCGTTTAGAGCTGCATCATAAACTTTTCCGGAAATGGATCCATCTACAAGCGTTTCTTTTTCGGTTGCTTGTGCGTTAAAAATAATAAATAACGATAACACACAAAAGGTGATTAGTTTTTTCATTCGTTTTTTGATTGATGTTTTAAATGAATTTATTTCATTTATACCTAACAGACGATTAAATTTGGATGCTGTTACTTTTTTTAACAGTAGTTAACACCAATTTAACACATGTATAAAAAGACTTTAGTTCTGGGAGCATCTTTAAATCCTGATAGATATTCTAATATGGCGATTGAACGTTTAGTTAATAATGGATTAGAAGTTGTTGCTTATGGCTTAAAAGAAGGTGAAGTTTCAGGAATAAATATCAATACTGATTTAAAACACTGTCAAGATATTGATACAGTTACAATATATGTTAATCCAAAAAGGCAAAAGGATTTTTATAATTATATAGTTTCATTGCATCCAAAACGTGTTATTTTTAATCCGGGAACAGAAAATACAGAACTTTATCAAATTTTAGAAAAAAACAATATAGATTTTGAAGTGGCTTGTACATTAACGCTTCTTGCGACGAATCAGTATTAGTTTTTTTCTGATTAGGTATAAACCAAGAAAGGTAATTAAACCATTTAGTGGTAAAATTTCCCAATGAAATTGATAGCTTCCAATAATGTCTTCTGGTAATTGTGTAATGAAATAGGTAATAGTAATGGCAAAAAGAGCAACAATCCAAGCATACTTGTCTTTAATTTGATGCTTTGTTAATATACCGAAAGCAAATAAGCCTAATAAAGGGCCATATGTGAAAGTTGCGAATTTGAACAAATTTCCAACAACGTTTCCACTAAGATTATTAAAAAGTATAACAACAATTATTAATAAAATTGAAATACCAATATGTACTTTTTTACGTAATGGCTTTTGCTTCTCTTTTGGTCTTTTTTCAATGCTTAGAAAATCGACAGAAAATGATGTTGTTAAAGAAGTTAAAGCAGAATCTGCACTAGAATATGCTGCTGCTATTAAACCAATAAGAAACGTAATTGCTAAACCTGTTCCTAAACCTTGATTCATAGCAATTTCAGGAAATAATAAATCTGTTCTTGTTTTTCCATCAACAACAGGAACCTGTAAACCAAATTTTTCTGCATAAATAAATAACAAAGCTCCTAAAGAAAGAAATGCAAAATTTACAATAACTAAAAGTATTGCCATAGTTATCATGTTTTTTTGAGAATCTTTTTTGCTCTTACATGTTAAGTTTTTTTGCATCATATCTTGATCCAAACCTGTCATTGAAATCGCTATAAAAATTCCTCCAATAAAATATTTCCAGAAATAGGTTGCAGAATTCGGATCATCGAAAAAGAAAATCCTTTTTTTTGTTGCAAACACATCAGAATTTAAAAATTCCATATACGACCAATCTAATTTTTGGTTGATTAAATAAATGGTAACTCCAACAGCAATTAACATTGTTAAGGTTTGTAAAGTATCTGTCCAAACAATTGTTTTTATCCCTCCTCTAAAAGTATATATCCAAATTAATAAAATAGAAAACACAACAGTTGCCCAAAAGGGTATTCCAAGCTGTTCAAAAACTATATACTGCATTGCTAAAGCAACCAAATATAAACGGAAAGATGCTCC
>JADFSQ010000429.1 GCA_022560715.1 Bacteroidota bacterium | reverse complement strand
TGGTTCCTACATTTACCAAATCAAGAGTGTTAAGAATGGTAGTGAACTATGCTGGTAATATAGTAACACCAAATACTGTTAAGGTCACATTTTTTACACCCCCAAATTATATTGGATCAATTAACGATGCTAAAACACAAGAAGCTGAAGCTTTTGCGCAGTTGTTAAATTCTGTAGGAATGACAACAAAACCAGTTGATTCTTTCGAATTGTTAAAGCGTAGTTGGGAAAAAACTATTCTGAATTCTTCGCTAAGTGCATTATGTGGTGTAGGTCGATTAACTATGGCAGAGGCTATGAACGATCCTGACACTGTTGAGCTAATTGAACAAATAATAACGGAAGCAGTTAATGTTGCTGAAATAGAAAAAATTCGATTTCCAGATGATTTTATTCGGCAATGTATGCGATATCTAAATAATGGAGGAGATCATTTTCCCTCATTAGCTTTAGATGTTATTAATAACCGACAAACAGAAATTGAATATTTTAATGGTAAAATAGTAGAATATGGTAGAAAGCATTATATAAGAACTTCGCTCAACCTTTCTTTTACTAATATGGTAAAAGCCATGACTAATAAAAATATTATTTCCAGAATTCCAGGTATAGCAGGAGATGTAACAAGAAGAATACTGGATAAAGGATTGACAAATAGATCAATTTTACCAACTAAATTTAAAAATATCGATTGCTTTTTAGGCGTAGATTTAGGCTCGGCCTATATTAAATTTTCAGTTATTGATGAAAATGAGAATCTAATTTTCAAGTATTCTTTACCAACACTTAATAATAACAGGCAAGCACAAATAAATGTAATGAACGCGATTAATTCTTCTTTTAACATTAAATATAGTTGTGCAACCGGTTATGGCAGAAAACACTTTGCAGATACAGACATTATTAAAACTGAAATAAATTGTGCAGCAGTTGGAGTATCGCATTTCTATTCTGGAGAAAAGAATATTTTGGATATAGGAGGTGAGGATATTAAAATTATTAAATGCGACCCAAAAAATCGTGTTAGTAATTTTTATATGAATGATAAATGTGCAGCTGGAACGGGTTCATTCATTTCTGAAATAGCAGAAAGAGCAAATATCAATATATCAGAAATGAGTACGTTGGCTTCACTTTCCAATAACGATAAAGAATTGAATAGTTTCTGTACCGTATTTGCAAAAACTGAAATAATGAATTGGATTTTCGATGGATTAAGCACACAAGATATAGCGAGAGGAATTTATATTTCTATAGCCAATAAAGTAGCTAAAATGAGATTGGAAGCAGGAGTTCCAACCTATATGATAGGTGGCGTTATTACACATCACCCTTACTTAAAAGTCTTATTAAATGAGAGATTTAATGAAGACATAAAAATTATAGAATCCCCTCAACACATTGTGTCTTATGGGGCAGCAATCACAGCTTCACGACAATACAATAAGAATATCAATAAAAAACAATATGATAAACTGGAAAAAACTAAATAACAAAGAAATATACAAAAACACAACAGTTCAATTAAAAAGACAACCAAACTAAGGTAATGAAAGGATTTCACGATAAGAAAAAAGGATTTGGAATAACTTATGACGATATTTATCTTGTTAATGGAGCAAGAACGCCATTTGGTAAGTTATGTGGAACCTTAGGAAAGGTTTCTCCAACCGACTTAGGAATCTATGCTACCAAGGCAGCTCTTGAAAAATCAGGGATTACGGGTGAAGATATAGATCAATTAATGTATGCTAACATTGGACAAAGTTCTGCCGATTCGTACTTTTTACCTAGGCATATTGGTTTGTTTTCAGGAATTCCTGAAGGTATTCCTGCGGTAATGTTACAGCGTATTTGTGGTTCAGGTTTTGAAACTATTATTGCAGGCGCGGAGCAAATCGCTTTAGGGAAAGCACAAAGTGCTTTATGTGGAGGCACAGAAAACATGACCCTTTCTCCAACTGTTAGTTTTGGAAACAGAATGGGTTATCCTTTAGGCAGAATAGATTTTAAAGACATGCTTTGGGAAGCATTAAACGATACAGCTGCGGTGT
>JADFSQ010000428.1 GCA_022560715.1 Bacteroidota bacterium | reverse complement strand
ACTGAAGGAGGTTTATAACCACGTCTTAAAAATACAAACAATAATAAATAACAGATGTACAACGTGTCATTCGTCAAATCCAACAGATGCAATATGGAAAGTCGCACCAAATGGCGTGAAATATGACACAGCAGAACAAATTTATAATTTAAAAGACAACATATTTCAACGTGTTGTTGTGGTTAAAAATATGCCGTTTAACAATAACCAAACAGGAATGACTCAAGAAGAACGCGATATGATTAATTGCTGGATAAATCAAGGTGCACCAAAATAGAAAAATATGATAACACTAAATATACTCAATTCCCTTTCAGAAAAAGAAGCGCGTACACATCTTGAAAAATGCTGTGTGTCCAAAACCTGGATTTCTAATATGGTAGAAAACAGACCGTTTTCTTCTGAAGAAGATGTCATCAAAAGAGCAGCATCTATTTGGTATAACGATTGCTCACTTGACGATTTTAAACAAGCGTTTACTGGACATCCAAAAATAGGTGATGTAGAAAGTTTAAGAGAAAAATTCGCGAATACAAAAGAATGGGCAAAAAATGAACAAGCCAAGGTTGCGGATGCAAATACAAAAACCATTGAAGCATTAGCAACGGCAAATAAAACGTACAAAGACAAGTTTAGGTATATATTTATTGTAAGTGCAAGTGGAAAATCTGCCAAAGAGATGTTAGCTATTATTAATGCCAGATTACTTCACAATAAAGAAGATGAAATTTATGTTGCTATGAACGAGCAGCATAAAATTACTGTAATTCGTTTAGATAAATTAATTGAAGGACTAATAGTAACGGCTGAAATAAGCAGTCATATTACAACGCATGCTTTAGATACTTCAACCGGAACACCAGCTAACAATATGCTTATTACTTTAAAAGGCTTACGTGGTAACGAATGGAAACCTATGAGTGTTGGAATTACAAATAACGACGGACGAATTTCGGATGTGTTACCACCAGGAAGAACATTAATTCCAGGCACTTATACAATGACCTTTAACACAGCAAACTATTACGAAGCTCATAACCAAAAAGGATTTTATCCAGAAGTATCTATTCAATTTACAGTAGAAGACAACAGTCATTACCATATTCCATTATTAATAAATCCGTTTGGATATACGACGTATCGAGGGAGTTAAAAATAGAACGCAGATGACGCAGACTTAACAGATTTACGCTGATAATCTGTGAAGAATCATAAAAAATCAGCGTTATCTGCGTTCCATATATTTAAAAACACAAGCATGAATTTAAGCATTTCAGAAGATAAAAAATCAAACATTTTTAACGATTTAAAAAGTGCTAATCAAGCATTCAATAAAATTTATCGAGGTGATCGAGAAGACAGGCAACCCATACATACAGTTTATGGAGGCGCAAATTTGTTTAAGTCGAACACAACAGAAGTTTTAGGTAAAATTGCACTAAAATCATTATTGCTTTACGCACCTAATTTTATAGAATTCGGAAAAGCATTTCAATTAAATGGTTTTGAAAATTTCCCATCAGACGATGAAGCTCAAAAAACACTTATCAATGAACTTGAAACGCTTTCAGAAGACCAATTAAAAAATCATTATGCTGGATTTTCATATCGCATCTATAAAAAGGTTATCGCCAAACTTAAACGCGAAGGTGTTGAAGATTTTAGAATAGATTTTGAAGATGGTTTCGGAAATCGTTCAGATAAAGAAGAAGACGAAACAGCAGTTACTGCAGCTACTCAAGTTGCAAAAGGAATGGAAGATGAAACACTTTCGCCTTTTATTGGCATCAGAATAAAACCATTTACCGAAGAATTAAAGGAACGTGGCTTACGAACACTCGACATTTTCTTAACAACATTGCTCACAGAAACCAATGGAAAACTACCAAATAATTTTGTGGTAATGCTGCCAAAAGTGACCATTGAGGAGCAAATTAGTGCTTTAGTTTCCTTTTTTGAAATAATTGAAGAGCAATTTAATCTAAAATCTGGAACACTTAAAATGGAAATGATGGTAGAAACCACTCAAGCAATCATTTCTGAAAACGGCATAAA
>JADFSQ010000427.1 GCA_022560715.1 Bacteroidota bacterium | reverse complement strand
CATTGCATCAGGCGCAAACTCCAACAAATTTTTGAACTTTTCCTCATTTAATTTCAACCTGGTCAAGTCTTGGATTATTGTACCAAAACCTATAATTACACCTTCTTTATTACGTATAGATGTAATTACAATACTACCCCAAAATGTTTTGCCATTTTTACGAACGAACCAACCCTCTACTGTTGCCCGGGTTTCTTTTTTTACTGTCTCTAACAACTTTTCAGGTTTTCCTTTTCGCTGGTCTTCTTCTCTATAAAATATCCTAAAGTTCTTCCCGATTATTTCGCCATCTCTATAACCCATAATATATCTAGCACCTCTATTCCATGTTTGGATATTACCTTTAACGTCTGTAATAAATAAGGCATGATCCCTTGCGTTATAAACTAAACTCTGAAGAAGCTGGTTTTCAATTTTGTTTTTTACTATCATTGATAATATCTTTTAGGTTGATAAGCAAAGTTATTCTTTTTAGAACTATAAACCAATGTCTTTAAACTAAAATTGTAAGAATTATCAACAGTATTTTGTCATTTCTGAAAAGTTACAGAGCATTGATTGTCGAAATAAAAATAGGAATCCGCAAACGTAATACTCCAATTGAAAATAGATTCCTTCTTTAAAATATAGGATGACAACTTTATTAAACCCTCAAAAATTGTAATTTAATTACAACTCATACATCCAAAATTTATGTAGTTTTGTCATACAAAATATCACAGCTTTAGAAGTAAATGGCACTTTTGATGATTGTCAGGATATGGTAAAACGTGCTTTTTTAGATACAGACTTAACCAACCGCAAGCAGCTTACCTCTGCGAACTCTATAAACGTAGCTCGCTGGTTGCCACAAATGTTCTACTTCTTTTTTGCTTATAAAGAATTAAAACACAAACACGAAAACATTGTGTTTTCTATACCAAGCGGCAATTTTGGAAATATTTGTGCAGGTATGATGGCGCAGCAATTGGGTTTGCCAATAACACATTTTATTGCTTCAAATAACGAAAATAATGTAGTGACTGAGTTTCTAAGAACACAATTCTATCAACCAAAACCTTCTATACAAACCATAAGTAATGCGATGGATGTTGGTAACCCAAGTAATTTTTTGCGCATTCAAGAAATCTATCAAAACAATTTTGAAGCATTAAAAGAGAATTTATCGTCTTACAGCTTTACTGATGAAGAAACAAAATCTGCTATGCAAGAAATTTACACCAATTATAATTATGTTGCCGATCCTCATGGTGCAGTTGGTTATCTTGGTGCTAAAGCCTATTTAAAAGAGAATCCTGATACGCACTGCGTGTTTTTAGAAACGGCTCATCCTACCAAGTTTTTGGATGTTGTAGAATCTGTAATTAAAAAGAAACAAACTCTTCCTCCACAAATCAAGGCAGTTATGGACAAAGAAAAAGTGTCGATTACAATTGCAACTTATGATGACTTGAAAGATTATTTATTAAAATAATACCATCATTCCTAAAAAACAAGACATTAACTAGCTATAACCATTATTTTGGAGGATACTCTTTTTGTAATTCAGTTAGTATTTCTGAATTCGTTTCTTCAATAAAATTCAAATTTCGCTTTCCAAAAGGAGGTATCCAAGATTGGATTTCAACCCAAAACATTTTATATCGTTTTTCAGCACGTGAGTAAGCAATTATTTTGTATTCGGATTTAGCCGAAACCAACTTACTTAATGTTATTCCATTTTTTTGAATAAAACGATCTTTTTGTTTTTCCTCTTTAGTAAGAGTTTTATATTCTACTAATGAACAATCTTTATTTTCAAGAAATTCAAATGTGTCAACCGAATTTAATATAGGCTTATAGAAGATTGGGTGGAATAAATATTTTACAAACAGAAACCAAAATGAAAAGATAAGTATTAGAAGAAGTACTATTAGTATTATTAAATATGCTTGATTATCCATTCAACTTTAATGTTTAGCATTTTTCTTACAAGTCCCCTTATGCAATATAAACGTTTTTATTAATCACTAACTTCTAAATATTTAGTCAGTTTCTCGTACAATATTTCTTTTTTA
>JADFSQ010000426.1 GCA_022560715.1 Bacteroidota bacterium | reverse complement strand
TAATGGCAATCACCAAAAAAGATTGTTCAACAGTAAAGCCAACGACCGAAGACCGACCTGGCATCCTTCAAAAAACATCATTTTATTTGAATCAGATCGAAGCGGCAGAAGCGAAATTTACACCTATAATTTATCGACACGCGTAATGTCAAAAATTCCTATTCCGCTAAAAGGCAATAAATCGTTTGCACAGTTTGCGCCAAATGGAACCGAACTTGTATTTAATTATAAAATAAATGATAATAATTTTAATATTTATAGAATATCTTTAAAAGGCAAAAGACTCAAATCTGTTATAAAAAATGGGCATAAAAATTTATATCCTCACTATTCGCCAAGAGGTGATGCTATCGTTTACTTTTCAAGAAAGCATACAAAAGATAAAGTTGATGAAATTTATGCCTATAATATAATTATTAAAGAAGAAGCACGATTAACAAATTCGCTTCAGCATAATTTTAGTCCAAATTGGTCGCATAATGGAAGACGAATTGCTTATGTAAGTTCTATGGAAGCTAGTAAACCAGAAATTTTTTTAATGAACAAAGATGGTAAAAGCAAACAACGTATTACGTTCAACAACGATGATGATCTCTTACCAAGTTGGTCACCAAAAGATATTAATCTACTAATTACTGGGTTTAGAAATGGGAGTTATCAAATTTGTAGAATACTTTTAAAAGAGCCTTTAGGAATCTCACGAAAATTGTTTGGGGAAGATTAAAAAATAGATATGGATGGATTAAACATTGTTATGGTTATTGCAATTATCCTCTTTGCAAGATTAGGTATAAGACTTGTTACTGGCTATATTAAAATGAAAAAAGAAGATAGTGATGAAAATAACGATAATAATGTGGGCGATGATTAAAGCGTTTCAGTCATTTTTTTAGGTTTATAAAATATTACAAGGAATCGACTTCAAAAATAATTTGTAATGTTTGATAACCTTTTGCTACTAAATGTTATAATCTTTGTAAAACTTTTCACAAATGAAACTTTCACTTTTTGTTATCACGCTATTAATAACTTCAATAAGCTTTTCCCAACGACCTTTAGCCAAAAAAAATGGTAAGTTCTTTTACGAAAATGGGAACAAAATGCTATATGGAGGTAATGCACAAGAACATTTTATAATTAATAATTTAGACCTTAAAGAAGAACAATTTCACTATGGATTAGGACGTGAAATGTTTCCTGCTCTAATAAACCCACAATTTGAAACCATAGAGGAAGCAGATAAAAAATGGATGAGTAACCAACGTTTTTTAGTTGCACACAAAGGCAATGAGGTAAAAGCATATTCTATAAAAGATTTAACCAGACATGAAGTCGTTAACGATGTAATTGATGGTGAACCTATTTTTGCTGCATACTGCATTCTTGCCGATCTTGGCGCAGTTTATAAAAGGAATTATAACGAAAAAACATTCACGTTTGCTGTGAGTGGTTACACTTATTTCGATCCAAATGTTTGGAATGGTCTAGATGGTTTTATTCTTTGGGATAGAGAAACCGAAAGTCTGTGGTGGCCTTTAATAGATAAAGCTGTTTCAGGAAAACTAAAAGGTGTGAAGCTTCAAAAACTGGAAGATGCTTTTTGGGAAGACACCACTTGGGCAAATATTAAAGAAAAATATCCTAAAGCCAAAATACTAATTTCTAAACAAGATTTTCAACGACCTACAAGTTGGAAAAAGTACAATGATGTTATAGATATTGTAAAAAAATATTCTAATTAAAAACACTATTAATACAGGTGTTTCTAAGCGCTAACTAAAAATCATTATTGTCAATTCGTAAATAAACCTCAAATCATCCTCAATTATAATTTTATAACTGTACATTTGCCTCTTATAAAAATTATATATTTTAAACAGTGAAAAACGGTACAGTAAAATTTTTTAATGGAGCTAAAGGATTTGGTTTTATTATTGAAGACGAAACAAAAGAAGAATTCTTTGTTCACGTAACAGGCTTAATTGATGAAATTAACGAAGGTGACGCAGTAGAATTTGAACTTAAAGAAGGAAAAAAAGGAATGAATGCAGTTAATGTAAAAGTGAT
>JADFSQ010000040.1:8586-9597 GCA_022560715.1 Bacteroidota bacterium | reverse complement strand
CTGATCTACATCTTTTCTCATTAATTTCTGTAAGGATTTACCAATTTTTTCTTGATTATCTAACGCCTTTATTGCTATAACGTATCTACGAATATTTAGATAAATTTTCTTTTTTTCAAGGAAACCAGCTAAGAAATCTTTGTCACCTTTGACCAAAATCCTACAATCTCCAAGAACAGAAACTACTTTTACATCTAATCTTTTTAACATTTCCTGAACTCCAGCTATATGATACTCCGCAGTGAGCTCAATAACAAAATAAATATATTTTTTCTCGTTAATCTCTAAAAATTGTAATGCATCTACTTGATGAATCATATTTTTGAACTCTTTTTCTCCAATTGGTGGCGCACTGAGTTTTGGATTTCTACCACCCATTACTATTTTCTCAAAAATGTCTTTTTTAGGTTTTAGAGTGATATGCTCTAGTCTTTCTTTTTTCCTCATTTTTTACTATAAAGGTTAAGACATATAAAAAACTATCTTTATCCTTCAAATTATTTAAGTTTTTATTTTCTTGCCATAGCCTGTCAATTCTGCTGTAGAATAAGGTCTCCCAGTCTTAGCGCTTCTTTTGTGTTTTGTTAATTTTACAATTCCAAGAAATCTTAATTCTTCACATTGATTCAGAATAGTTCTGTATCCACAATTGACTTTTATGTCTAGTTCTCTCAAACTTCTTTCTTTTTCCCTGAGCAGCTTGATTATATCCTTCTTAAGCTCTAGGGGTGACCTCTTCATGATGCAATAAGACAGCAAGATTTATATATTCACATGCAAGAATATAGCAGCATGAACAGAATAGCTCTGGTATTAACTCTACTTTTAATTTCATTAGCGATAATCTCAACTGGATGTACGCAACAGGGTAGCACTGGAGATAATGAAGCTGACAATTCTAATGATCTATCAACTAAAGATCCTATAGAAATGGTTCTAGAGGAGAATAATTTTCCAGTAGGATGGAGATTTCTATCTCAAGCAGAAAGAGCAGAATCAGATGTTTCTCAA
>JADFSQ010000040.1:0-8576 GCA_022560715.1 Bacteroidota bacterium | reverse complement strand
TTCTCAAAAAGGACTAAATCATGGCTGGATAAAGGGTTATAAAATAAGTTATGGTAAAGGAGAGAATGGTTTCGATCCAGACTTTGCTCGTGTTAATCAAGACATCTCTATTTATCCAATTGAAAATATTACTAAAGCTGTAGGAGAAATCTCGAGTGAAGACAAAATATATGAGGAGCTTTCTAATGTCAACATAGGGGATAAAAGCGTAGTCTACAAAGTTACAGAAAAAGTTGAATATCTTGGAGATACAGTTAGTTATAGCATTGAGTTTTCTAAAAAAGATGTTTACATGTCTGTAGAAATAAGAGGAAATGCTCTAGATTTGGAGCTATTAAAAGACTTCTGAAAGATTCTTTATATGCTAATGCTATTTCAGTTTTAAAGTCACGTGGAGCAGAAATAATTGAATTTGATGAAGAGCAAGTTAAGCTTCAAGATTTTATAAGATTACTTAATTTGGATATGAAAAAAGATTTACCAAAATATCTTTCAGGATATGCAGATGCTACTATTCAAATAAAATCGGTTCAAGATGTCATTGAATTTAATATAAAAGATTCGTTAAATACCATGCCTTATGGACAGAATCTTTTTAAAGGCATAATGGCAGACACTAGTACAGAAGAAGAATTTAAAGCACTTAAGGACTCACTAAAAACTACTGGGAGACTTTATTTTGACATACCGATGAAGGCCCATCAATTAGATGCTATTTTGTCAATTAACAACTATCATGCAGGGTTTGCCGCAGTTGCGGAATATCCTGCTTTGACATTGCCAATGGGCGATGACGAAAAAGGAACGCCAAAAGGGTTAACCTTTATAGGGAAACCATTTCAAGAAAAACAGTTATTGCTTTGGGCATATGGTTACGAGCAAGCTTCTAAAAAACGTATTGCTCCAATAAATTATAATTAGATTTTTTACAGACAAACTTAAAAACATAACTTTTAGGTAGTATCTTTGCACTTCAAATTTTCTAGATGCGCACAAAATCACTCAAAAAAAATAAGATTAATGTCATAACTCTCGGTTGTAGCAAAAACGTGTATGATAGTGAGGTACTTATGGGACAACTAAAAGCAAACAATAAGGACGTTGTTCATGAAGAAGAAGGCAATATTGTAGTGATTAATACTTGTGGTTTTATTAATAATGCCAAAGAGGAAAGTGTTAATACCATTTTAGAATATGTAAAAAAGAAAGAGGAAGGAGAAATAGACAAAGTATTTGTAACAGGATGTCTTTCCGAACGATATAAACCAGATTTATTAAAAGAAATTCCAGATGTTGATCAATATTTTGGTACTACAGAACTTCCGAGTTTACTTAAAGTTCTTGGAGCAGATTATAAGCACGAACTTATAGGAGAACGTTTAACAACTACGCCAAAAAATTATGCCTATTTAAAAATTGCTGAAGGTTGCGACAGACCTTGCAGTTTTTGTGCGATTCCAATTATGCGAGGCAAGCATCGTTCTACACCAATTGAAGAGATTGTTATTGAAGCAGAAAAATTAGCAGCAAATGGTGTAAAGGAACTCATTTTAATTGCCCAAGATTTAACCTATTATGGTTTGGATATCTATAAAAAAAGAAATCTTGCTGAACTGCTTCAAACACTTGTAAAAGTAGATGGTATTGAATGGATTCGTCTGCATTATGCCTTTCCAACAGGTTTCCCAATGGATGTGTTGGAGGTCATGAAAAGTGAACCTAAAATTTGCAATTATATCGATATTCCGTTGCAACATATTTCAGACCATATTTTAAAGAGTATGCGTCGCGGAACTACAAAAGAAAAAACCACAAATCTTTTAAGAAAATTTCGTGAAACAGTTCCAGAAATGACCATTCGTACAACCTTAATTGTTGGTTATCCAGGCGAAACTGAAGAAGATTTCCAAGAACTAAAAAGTTGGGTTGCAGATATGCGTTTTGAGCGTTTAGGCTGTTTTACCTATTCACATGAAGAAAATACACACGCTTACAATCTTATTGATGATGTTCCACAAGATGTAAAACAAGAACGTGCTAACGAAATAATGGAATTACAATCTCAAATCTCATGGGAATTGAACCAAGAAAAAATTGGAAAGGAGTTTAAAGTAGTAATCGACAGAAAAGAAGGCGATTTTTTTGTAGGTCGTACCGAATTTGATTCTCCTGATGTGGACAATGAGGTTCTCATAGATGCTACCAAAACCTATTTAAAAACAGGAGAATTTACAACCGTAAAAATTACTGATGCTACCGATTTTGACCTTTATGCTGAAGTGGTTTAAGGTTTAATTTTTTTAAGTTGCTTAATTATTTTTTTAATAGCAGATTCTATTGACTTTTCGGGTTCTATAATGTTGTATTTACCCCAAAATTCAGGATCTGAAAATCCGGAAGCTTCATCACCTAAAATAATAGTGGGTTTTAAACTGTTTTTAGGTTTCATTATTCCTGTTGTATTTTTCTCCCAGTCTGTAATAGCCATTTCAATGTTTAAAGTATAGGTGCTGCTAAAAAGTTTCTTTTTCCACTTCACTTTAAAAGCCAGTTGTATGTTGCTATATGTATAATACCATTTTCCGTTTTTGGTTTGATAATCTACTCGATAAAGTGCTTCAATAAGAGAGATTTTAACTTTTCTAGGTTTTTTTCTTAAAAACAAATCCATAGCTTGTTTTTCGTTTTCTATATTAAGTTTATATTCAGCACTAGTTAATGCAAAAGTTTCTGAATCTATAAATAGTTTACCATCATAAAGTGATGAAACTACATTAGGATGTTGTTTGAATCTTACCACATATACCTTACGATTATTTATTTGTGTAGAAGGCTCGAAACTAAAGTCATAATATTGAAAAGTGTCTTCAGCAAAAATGTATTCAGGATATTTAATAATGTCAGAGTATAATGTGCTAAACGGACCTCCTTGAAGCTTTAATGCTAATGTATCTAGTTTGGAGTAGTTTGTATTTTTACGTGACTTAATAAGTTTAATCGCATCCTTTTTTTCGGAATTATAGGGCTGTTTATAAATCTTTACAACTGCTTCAGACAAAGACGCATTTTTTTTACGCTTTTTAATGGTTTCTCTATAAAATGCAGTCATTATTGCTGGCTCATTATAATAATTATTTCCTTCTCTATCTAAAGTAGCTCTTACCAGAGTTTCCGCATCTTTTGGAATATTAATTCTTACCTGTGTTAATTCTGTAATCGAAATATTAAGAGCAATTTTATTGTTCTTGTTTTTTAAATCCTTAAGCAAGACTTCTTGTGTTTTATAGCCTAAAAAGGAAACTGTAAGCATCTTATCCAATAGGTTGTTAGGAACCTTGAGTAAAAATCTACCTTCTCTATTCGCAACAGTTCTTATATTGGTACTATTTACAGTTAAGTCAGCAAAAGCCAGTGGCTCTTTTGTATTGCTATCAATAACAATGCCTTTAAATTCTGTATAGGATTGAGTGTTTTGTTGCGAATCTTCTTGCTGAAAAGTTGTAGCCTCTGCATTAAAATTATTTCCAACTAAAAGAATGATAACTATTGATGATATAAAAAACCTATCAATTTTATTTAAGATTACTTTTTTCATAACATTGAAGATTAAATTTGATAGCATCAAGATACATAAAAATTGTTTTTTAACTTTTACTATTATAGAATTTAACAGTTTGGAAGTCTAAAATGATCTGTCTTTTAATAAGCATTCTCTATTATAAGCTTAATTTTTTTCTTGATTTCCTCTGTTGCGAACGAATGCTTGATAGCTTCAAGATTACATTTTTTGAAATATTTTCTGTCCCAATTAAAAATTTGTTCCATAATATGATACTCTTTGTTTAGTGTAGTATTAGAAATAGTTCGACAGTCTGTATTAATACTCATAGAGACACCTGAATTGTAAATTTTATTAGCCGAATGATCTTCTATTTTATCAAATACATTTACTTGTATATTACTCGTAGGGCAAACCTCTAAATGTATGTTTTTTGCTTTTAGAAATGCTAAAAGGTCGTCATCTTCAGCACTTCTAACGCCATGTCCAATTCGTGAAGGATGAAAATTCTCGAGAGTCTCCCAAACACTTTCTGGTCCTTTCGCTTCTCCAGCGTGAGCTGTACATTTTATACCATTGATTTTAGCAAATTGAAACGCTTTTATGTGATTGTCTATAGGAAAACCTACCTCATCTGCAGCAATATCGAAACCAACAATATGAGTTCCTTTATAGGTGTCTACAAGTTTTACTGTTCTTAAACTTTGTTCTTCGCTGTAATGTCTTAAAGTACAAAGTATTATTCCTGCATCTATTCCATATTTTTCAATGCCCTCATTTGTTGCTTTGTTTACTTCTTCAACAACTTGTTCGGGAGAAAGTGCTTTTGCTGTATGCAATAAAGGAGCAAATCGAATTTCAGCATAAACTACATTGTCTTCCTTTAATTGTTTAAACAAGTCTAAAGTAACAAGTCTTAATTGCTCTTTAGTTTGCATCAATTCAAAGCTTTTAATTGACCTTTTTATATAGTCGGCTAAATCTGTACATTTTGATGGAGCAATAAAGGATTGCTCATATTTTTCAATGGTTACTGTTGGGTTTAATTGCTTTACGACATCGTAACTTAACGAACAATCTAAATGCAAATGAAGTTCAACTTTTGGAAGTTTGGAGTAATTCATTTTTATGTTTATTCAGTTTTTAGAATTGGATTACAACAGTATGCTATGTTCATTTTAATAATCCTACAACTCAAACGCATTGTTATTTACAAAGAAAATTGCATTGACAAAAAATAGTTTTCCATTCTCCCAAAAGCTTCTAAACAAAGTATTATCAACCATGTAAATGACGCTTCCTTTACCTAAACGTTCCTCACCAAAAACCAAAGTATTACTTAATTTTTTCATGACTTCACTACCTACAAAACCTGAAACTTTTGTTGGGTTGTTCCCTATACGAGCTACATTATACCCACTCTCTAATAACTTGTATGTTGAGCTTCCGAGTTTTAAAGAAAAATAAGTGTCGGAATACCCAAATGCCATTGGATGTGTATTGTCAACCTTGGTTCTAAATACCGCACCAGTTATCATTTGTTTGGCTCTTTCTCGTTTACGATCTGCATAAGGGATTAGATTTTTAGTTTTTTCTTTATCGTTGTCTTCATTATCGTCTTCATCTGCTTTAAAACGCTTTAATTTAAATCCTTCTTTATCTGCAAAAGTACTCAATGCGCGATCTAAAGCAATCACTTTTCCGCCAGCTTTAATCCATGATTGCAGCTTTTTCATTACATCTTCATTTAGAGCACGACTGTAATTACCACTTGGCATAATTAGAACATCATATTTATCTAAATTTATTTTTCCTAAATGCTCAGTATTTATAGACGTTACAGGATAATGTAATTGTTGCTCAAAGAAATGCCATATAGCACCATAGCTTAATGATGAAGTGCCTTTTCCAGAAAGTATTGCTATTTTTTGTTTGTTTACCAACTTAATGTCTGGTGAACCGAAATCTGGTCCCGATTTCGAAAATCCAGAAGCTACAGCATTAAGTTTACGATTGTATTTGTTTGCTGTATTAACTAACAAATCATCAAGATTTTCAACTTTTTTATTATCACCTCTTACAATAATCAGCGAGCCTCTATCAAAATTTTGACCATCGGTAGTTATTGGCTTTTCGGTAAAACGTACTTTAATATTCTGTGTTAATAAATCAGTCAAAAATTCAGCATCTTTTAAGCTATTCCAACGCACTATATAACCTGTGGCATTTGTGTTTTTACTATTAGAAACCGTTTTAGAGGTTGAAGCATTTGAAGCCACTAAACTTGTACTCGCTACAGTTTCTAAACCATAGGCATAAGGCAAACTCCAAGCAGTAATATCGTACGTAAGCGAATCGCTTAATTTAGCATTCGCTTCAAACAATATTTTAACCATTTTGCCTTTTGGCTGATTTGTACTTACTACCAAATCATTAGAAGTTGTATTCATGCTTCCTTGTGCATTCAAAGAATATTTTAAACCGCTTACTTTTCCGTTTGTAGCATTGCCATATTTTATTTCGTGTTTATCGAGTAAAGATTTTAAAGCTTCTATCTTATCACTATTTCCTTGTAGTACATAGCTTTTATATTTTAGTCCGGAGGTATTAAAGAATTTTTTAAATTCAGTATTTAACTGTGCAGCGTTTTTAGAAGAAATTTCAACAGTAGATAATCCGGTTGTAGTATGATGAGCAACTCTATCAACAAGAGTAAGAATATTGCCTTCATCGTTTAAAATACCGAGACCACTTCTACTATTTCCGGCTTGTTCGTAAGTCATACCAATAGCTCCCATAAATGTAGGATAGGTATCTCCATAACTTGGATAAAACAAATCGAAACGTTCGCGAGTAAAATACAGCCAACCATTTTTATCAAAATATTTTGCATGATTTTCCCCTATTTGTGTTTGAAAATTGCGTTGCCATTCACTTATAATTTCATGAAAAGGTTCTGTAGCTGGTGCAAAATAATAAGGTTCGTTGATGCCTTGCTCATGAAAATCGACATGAATATGTGGCATCCATTTATTGTATATTTTTAATCTGGCTTGCGATTCAATCTGGCTTGCCCAAACCCAGTCACGATTCAAATCAAATAAGTAATGATTTGCTCTTCCTCCAGGCCAAGGCTCTCTGTGCTCACTGGCTTGTTGGTCTATATCGTAAGGTTTTCTTGCGGTTTCATTAAACCAGTTTACGTAACGATCGCGTCCATCAGGATTTATACAAGGATCGATAATAACAACTGTGTTTTTCAACCAATCTTGTTTTTCGGTTAAAAGTGTGTAAAGTGTTTTCATTGAGGCTTCAGTACTCGATGCTTCGTTACCATGAACATTATAGCTTAACCAAACAATCGCGATATTATTTGTAGAAGAAGTACCATTAATAATGCCTGCGTTTTTTAAATTATTTTCACGTATGGTTTCAAGGTTTCTCATGTTTTCTTCGGAAGAAATATAAGAAACATAAAGAGGTCGTCCTTCATAAGTTTCACCATATTTTTCAAGTTTAACGTGGTTTGGCATTAAAGCTTCAACATGCTTAAAGTATTCAACAACTTTATGGTGTCTTGTAAATTGTGTTCCTAATTCGTAACCTAAAAAATCACTTGGCGATTGAATTTGTTGTGCCATTATAAAGGAAACTGAACATATAACGACTAACAGAACTTGATAAATTTTTTGCATTTGGTTGATATTTTTTGGAAAATTAAGGTTAAAGATAGAAACCCAAAACGAATTAACTAAAATTTAGGAGTTAAAATATTGAAGCGTAGGTTCAAGTTACAAGTGCAACTTTTAAGCGACTAATTTATAAAAAATATTTTTAGGGTTATTAAACATTATTTTTTCTCTAGGTCTTCTGTTTATTTTATGTTGAATATCGGTTATTTGTTGATTTGAAAATAGATTAAAATTGCTTTTTTTAGGTATGTATTGTCTTATAAGTTTATTGGTGTATTCACTTAAACCTCTTTCCCATGAAGAAGCTAAGTTCAATTAGTAAGTGCAATTTAGCTTTACTATTTAATTGATTTGTAAAAAAAGCGAGCTATTTGACCCGCTTTCTTATTCTATAATTTTTGCGTCTTTAGGCTTTTCAAATGAGCTATCATCAGGTATTGCTATTGAAGTAGATACATCAACAAAACTCATTTCTCTTTGAAATTCACCAACTACTTTGTTTTCAAAATGATACCATTTAAAAGTTTTTGGTAATAATAAACCGTTCACTTCTTGCCAAGCATCATATTTAATTAAATGAAATTCTTTGGTTTTCTCTTTAGTAAAGAACGTAACTGTATAAGCTAACCAAGCCATTTTGTTAGTGTCAGTATCATAATATAAAATATATTCATCTTCTGGCGACTCTCCTATTCCGGCATTATAAGAGATTTTAATTCCCGGATATTCTTTGCCTTCAAAAGTTAAAGCCTCAGCGTCTTCATACTTAATTCCGTCATCAGCTAAAACAAAAGGCATCGCATAAAAATAAAAGAATAAATTATAATAAAACTTAGGATTTCCTTTGTAAGCTGTAGTATCTTTTTTAAGTAACCAAACCTCATTTCCATCAAAACCAATAGTATGATTTGGCATGTCAATTAATGATTTTCGTGATTTTAAATTCGTAGTGGTTACTTCATCGCCATTAGGTTTAGACATCGTAAATGAAAGCGATTGCATTGTATTCCATTTATCTAAACCTCCATGTGCATCAAATATCTTTGAAATGTTTTCCGGATAAATAGAAGTGGTAACATCTAATGTTTCATTAGAATTGTCGTTGGTTTTAGCGTCCTTTTTACATGAAAAGAACAAAACTATTACAAGTAATAAAAGTGCAGTTTTTTTCATATTAGTTGTTAGTTTAGTGTTTTGACGTTTAAGCTCTCTATAAATAGTTGTTTTATCTACTCCCAACCCGGTAGCAATAAAACTTTTACTTTGTCCAGCTTTTAGATACGCTTCTATTTGGTATCTTTGATGGTCGGTGAGTTGTTTGTATT
>JADFSQ010000039.1 GCA_022560715.1 Bacteroidota bacterium | reverse complement strand
AAGGATATTTTATATTATTTTTCTGAAAGAATTACGGAAGCCAGAAAACTTGGTATTGCAGATTTAATTATCGATCCTGGTTTTGGTTTTGCAAAAAATTTAGATCAGAATTACGAATTATTAAACAAATTAGAGCTTTTAAAAATGATAGAGTTACCAATTTTAGTTGGTCTTTCAAGAAAATCTATGATTTATAAAACTTTAGACGCTTCAGCTAATGAATCACTTAACGGAACAACTGTTTTAAATACCATTGCCCTACAAAAAGGAGCAAATATTTTACGCGTACATGACGTGAAAGAAGCTATCGAGTGTATTAAACTGACAAATCAATTACACTAAAGAAAAGATTAATCCAGCTTTATAACTTATAATAATTTATCATCGTAATATTGCAATATTACGATAATTTAGATTTCATAAATATATCTAAACTGTGAACTAATTATCCGAATTTTATTAAATTTACCAAAACTCCTTTCAATTTGGAATTACTTGAAACTTTTAAATTTAATGTTATAGATGTTATAGACATTGTTCTGGTAGCATTTTTAATGTATTACATGTACAAACTCGTAAAAGGTACGGTTGCCATAAATATATTTATTGGTATTGTAATGGTTTACCTCATCTGGAAATTGACTCAAGCTCTGCAAATGCAGCTTCTAAGTAATATTCTTGGTGGTTTTATTAGTGTAGGTATGTTTGCTCTTATTGTCGTGTTTCAACAAGAAATACGAAAATTTTTATTAATGATTGGTTCTACAAATATCGGCAATCGGAAAAAGTTCTTTAAACAACTTAAATTTTTAAAAACCGATGCTATTCCAGAAATACATACCGACGATATTATTTCTGCTTGCACAAAAATGGGAAGCACTAAAACGGGCGCTTTAATTGTTTTAGAACGTAACAACAATCTTGATTTTTTAGTCATTACAGGAGATGAAATGAAGATTAAAGTAACACAGCCCATAATAGAAAGTATTTTTTTTAAAAATAGTCCCTTGCATGATGGAGCAGTTATAATAAAGAATAATACCATAAAGGCAACACGTGTTATATTGCCCATAAATAACGAAAAGAAAATACCACAACGCTTTGGATTACGCCATAGAGCTGCTATTGGAATTACTGAAAAAACAGATGCACTGGCTCTTGTAGTTTCAGAAGAAACCGGACAAATTTCTTATATAAAGGATGGTGATTTTGTAATGTTTAAAAATGCCTCCGAACTTACCGAAATAATAAAAAATGATTTGGCTTAAGTATTAAATTAAATCATTTCGTCTTAAATCTTATTTAGAACATATTGTATCAAAAATTATATCCAACCCTAAAAGTTAATTCTGCTGTTGTATCCCAAACATCATTATTAACACTTAAAGATATTCTTTTCTGCCGTTGGTGTAATTTCATTATTTTGAGAATTCACTTTATAAAACAATAATAGGCAATTAAAAATATTACTTTTTAATACTAATTGTTGTCAGTATTTTAAAATATCTTTTTGAAGTTTACTTTTTATTTTTCGCATTATTTTTGTTAATAATTTCTCCTTCACAATTTATAATTGGTCTGTCATCCTCAGCCAAATAAAAATCAATTTTTATAAAATTATTATTAGTAAAGTTTAAGAATTTAGTTTCTATTGTTTTGTATCCAACAGATATAGCTTTTAAGAAAACATAAAGGTCTTCAGTATCATTAATTATAATAGAATATTTTCCGTTTTCTATCGTTTTAGCTTTTGTGCATCCTATAATTAATTGAGTATGACTTATTGGCTCTTTGGTTTTAATATCCATTACTTTTCCGAAAACATTAATTAATCCTGAAGGAATATTCGAATTGTTTTTGCTTTCTATTTTGTATCCTCCAATATTATCAGTAGGGATTAGTTCGTTTTTTGTTGCAGAACAACTAATAAGTAAGAACAAAAAAGTAAAAAATATTACTGTATAATTAAAGAATTTCATAATCTGATTTTATTAACAACCAGCATCAGTGCCTTTCTGTGATTTAATATTTCCATCAGTATCTTTGCCTGTCAATTCAACGGCAATAACATCTAATATTCTTTTAAGTCCAAACAAAATATTCAATTTTAGTAATAATGTTCGTTTCTTGATTAAACCTAATAATTATTGGACAGCAGCCTGAATGACCAAGTGTAAATATAACTGAAAATAGGCCAGTAAGGCCCTGGCTAAAAATTAAATTGCTACCAAAAACACTGATATTATCTCCAATATTAGCGGTTATACCATTAATAGTTATAGAATCCGTTCCAAAATGAGCAATACTTGGAGTAGCTGGAGGAGATAGTCCTTCAAAATAAATATAAAAAGTATCCGAATATCTGAATGTTCGCTGATGTTCCCCAATATCTTGACCCACCTCTTCTAATGTGTAAGATGTTCCAAAAAGGGCTTCCATTTGTTGTATCTCACCTTCAGTAGCCTCAATTGCAGTTTTAAGTACTCCATGTACTTTGATATTATTAAATTGCTCCAGTGTAAGCTCATTGGCTGTAATTTGAGCTTGAATATTATTAATGAATATTAACGTTATTATAAGTTTTAAAATATTTTTCATTTTGGCACTTACTCTTGGTTTTTCATTTTAAGTCATTTCTATATAATATATTGCCGTAATAATGTTTGTTGTTTGATTAAAATTTATCATTATAAAATTATTACATCCATTACAATCCATATAGGATATAAATTGTTCTCCGTTTATTGACGACGTTCCAAAAACAACATTGCCTAAAAGACTTATGTTGCTACCTATAGTAACAGTAATCCCTCGAATGGTAATATTAGAACTATTATTTAATATTCTAAATCCAGCTAAAATAGGAGAATCATAAGTCCCATCAGATATTATAGCAGAGAACCCTATATGAAACCCGTTAAAATCAAAAGAGTTCCCATCCATATCAATGTTTATGTTGGTTGCTGTTCCAAGTAATGATTCAATAGCATTTTGATTTCCTAAAGTATTTTTAATATCTATTAGTTTAATACCATTAATTTCAATATTATTATATTCAGTTGGTGTTATAATATTATCTGTTATTTGGCATTGTGCTGTGCTTACAAAAGCAAGTGATAAAAGTATTATTAAATTTTTCATTTTATTTTAGATTTTAATTACAATTAGAATTTGTTTGTGAAGTACCATCGTCATCTATAACCGTACCAAGATAACCTCTTGGATCAACAAGGTTATAATTACTATAGCCCCATTGATTGGTTCCATTATGTTCTCTTACCTCTATATGTACATGAGATTCAGCACTTCCTTTTGCAATGGCCGCAAAAAGATTTCCTGAAAAGCCCTGGTAGCCAATGATATCTCCGGCATTAACATAATTCAAAGAGCCATCGGAGTTTGTTGTAATCATATTTGCTTGTTGCATATGAAAATACGAAACAAGAATTGTTTCGCCATTTACAATGCTTTGAATTCGAATATTATAACCCGCTCCATCCACTTGGTATCCATCTGAGTATACAAACCCACTATACATTGCATAAATAGGTTCTCCGTATGAATTTTTAATATCAATACCTTTATGTTCTTTTGTTCTGTTATCATCAGGGTTTGAACATGAGCCTCCATATCTTGTACAACCAAAAAGAGTACCTTTCGTGCCAGAAACTGTTTGAGGTGCTATTTCTAGGTTTGGAACTGGATCTTCAGGACAAGGGTTTTGAGTTTGTGAATTATTATAATAATTATTATAATAATAAGCATAAGCTGTACCCATTGTTGAGTAATTATTAAGGGATCGGACAAATTGATAACTCATCATTGTTGTTGAGGTAATATTATTTGTGTAATAATAATTTAAAGCCGAAGTAGAACTGCCTAAAAAGACTGTTTCTAAAGTTATACCACAAGTTATTCCCCAACAAGGGTCAGTACCAGTATCAGTAGAGTTTGTGCTTGTAGAGGTATATGTATTTAAATCTACTTCACCTAATATTTCTCCATCATTAAGCTCAAAAACGTTATAAACTATACCTTCCAAGTCTGTAATTACTACGAGCTCTGAAGTTGAGGTTTCATCACGTATTACATTATACAACACAGTTTGGACAGTGCCATCAATTTCTATTTGCATTATCGTGCTTTCTATATCTTCATATTTAGTTGTAGCATCAATTAGATTAATTTCAGCATCGGTATTGGTTATTTCTGCTTGACGGATAGATTCCTCGTCAATAACTAATAACAACTCTTCTCTGGCGAAAGAGTTGTTTTCTATGGTCTTTAAAAAATCAAGGGTTTGCTTAATAGGTATTGTTGCTAATCTAGTAATGTATTGGTTCTCAACTTCTACTTCTGCCTGTTCAGCATTAATAACATCATCTGTTTGACAAGATATTAGAGACGAGATAACTAAATAAGTAAGTAAGTAAACTTAAAATTTTTCATAAAAAATGTGTTAGATGGTTATTTGAAAAAGCTTCTTTCCAATACAATATATTATTTGAAATTAATCTTTCAAAACTAATAAAATTCAACAACAAATAGTTACGGTAAAACCACATATTTTCTGTGGCACGATTCTTACGTATTAAAATGTTAAACCCCTCTTAAACCATTTCCTCATGCATAAACTGTACTTCGTATAAATTCTTATAATAACCACCTTCTTTTTTAAGTAATACTGCGTGTGTGCCTTGTTCCACAATCTGTCCAGCATCCATTACAATAATATTATCGGCTTTTTTAATGGTTGCCAAACGATGTGCAATAACAATAGAGGTTCTTCCTTTGGTGATTTTATCGGTTGCATCTTGTATTAATTGCTCCGAATAACTATCAACCGACGATGTAGCCTCATCTAAAATTAAAATACAAGGATTAGTTACATAAGCTCTTAAAAACGCTATAAGCTGTCGTTGCCCTGAAGACAACATAACACCTCGCTCTTTTACATTATAATGATATCCATTTGGCAAACTCATGATAAAATCGTGGATTCCAATTTGTTTTGCTGCTTGTTGAACTTCGGCTTCAGATATATTAGGATTATTTAGTGTTATATTATTTAAAATAGTGTCTGCAAATAAAAATACATCTTGCAACACAACTGCAATTTGATTCCTCAAAGAAGTAAGAGTCAAATTTTTAACATTGATATTGTCTATTAAAATTTCACCAGAATTGATATCGTAAAATCGATTTAATAAATTAATAATCGTAGATTTTCCAGCTCCAGTAGCGCCAACAATAGCAACAGTAGTTCCAGCTTTCACATTAAATGAAACGCCTTTTAAAACCTCTTCATCTTTAACATAAGAAAACCTAACATTATTAAACCTAATATCGCCATTAAAATGCGATGCAATAATTTTGCCAGAATCTTCAATATTTGATGTGGTATCCAAAATTTTAAAAACGCGATCTGCAGCAACCATTCCCATCTGTAGTGTATTAAACTTATTGGCAATTTGATATAACGGTCTAAAAATCATCGGGATCATCATAACAAAAGCTATTAAATCTCCCAAAGTAGCCGTTTGGTCTAAAACAGCATTTAGACCTCCATACCAAACTACCAAGCCTAATGTTAAAGACGATAGAACTTCTGCAATTGGAAAGAAAATAGAGTTATACCAAACGGTTTTTAACCATCCCTTTTTATGTCTTTCGTTTATGGTTTTAAAGTTATTGTATTCGGCATTTTCACGTGTAAATAATTGAAGTATTTTCATTCCTGTAACACGTTCCTGTACAAAAGAATTTAAATTAGAGACTTCGTTACGTACTTCTTCAAAAGCTTTTTTCATATACCTCTGAAAAATTTTAGTTGCAAAAAGAACAACAGGAAGCGTTAAAAATACAATAATGCTTAAACGCCAATTCATATAAACCATAATGCCACCAACAAACATCATTTTGAGGATATCGCTAAAAATCATAAATAAACCTTGACTAAAAATATCAGCAATACGTTCCATGTCTGTTACAGCTCTGGTTATAAGAACTCCAACCGATGAATTGTCGTAATACTTCATTTTAAACCCAAGAATATGTTTAAATAATTTTACGCGAATATCTCTAACAACCGACTGACCTAACCAAGTTGCATAATAAATAAATATCAATTGCAATATCACTTCTAAAATAAGCAATACAAGCATTGTGATAATGTAAATTAAAAATCCTTCTACTTCTTTAGCTGTTATATTATTATCGATAGCTTGCTGTAAAACCAAAGGTCTTAAAGCTCCAAAAATAGCAAGACCAATAACTGCGAAAAGTGTTCCATAAAACACCCAACGATATGGCTTTATAAAAGTAAGAAGTCGTTTAAAAAGACCTAAATCAAAAATATTTTCTTTTTGTTTTGACATATTTGTGTTAGTGTGGCGAGTATCTTTTTAATTCATTTTCCATTTTGAACAAAAATCTCTTTTATGTTTTTAGGATATTCAATTTTGGTTAAATATAGTGCATGTCCTGGAACCGAAGCTCCAGCTTGTGATCGGTTTTTTGATTTAATAATATCGTGTAAATCTTCTGCATTTATTTTTCCAATTCCAATATTTATCATAGTGCCAACAATAGCTCTTACCATATTGCGTAAAAAACGATCTGATTTAATTATAAAAACTAATTCATCATTTTCAAAAACCCATTTTGCTTCCAAAATGTTACAATTAAATGTTTTTACGTCTGTATTACTTCTTGAAAAACATTTAAAATTAGAGTACTCGAATAAAATTTTTGCAGCTTCATTCATTTTTTTAACGTCTAAATCTTTTTTAAAGCTATACGTATTATTGAATGAAAACACATTTTTACTTGACGAAATTCGGTATTTATAAGCTCTACTTATGGCATCAAAACGTGCGTGAGCATCATCATTAACTTTAAAAATATCTTGAACAGCAATATCATTCGGTAAAAACGAATTTAGATTATATATTAATTTTTCTATCGAAAACGCTTTTGGTGTATCAAAATGCGCAAACATTTGTATAGCATGAACTCCAGTATCTGTACGTCCAGCACCAACAATGCTAATCTTTTCTTTTAACAAAGTTGACAAGGCGTTTTCTAAAACTTCTTGTACCGAAATGGCATTTGACTGATTTTGCCAACCATGATATGCTTTTCCGTTATATGATAATTCGATAAAAAATCGCAACTTATGTATTATTTTTGTTTTTTTGAATGAACAAAGATAATTAGATTTATTCCTGCGTAGGCAGGAATCTTATTAATAAAAACAAAAAGTTTTTTGCTTTCTCAAAAAAATATATGAGATTTCTCTCAATATTTATCGGGATAAGCGAAAATAAATTAAAAAGACACTTGCTTACGCAAGCATGAATATGAAAAAAATTCTTCTTCTTTCTGATACGCACAACTATATTGACGACAAGATTTTAAAATATGTAAAACAAGCTGACGAAGTTTGGCATGCTGGAGATATTGGTGATTTAAAAGTAACAGATGCTATTAAAAAATTAAAACCACTTCGCGCTGTTTATGGCAATATTGATGATGCAAAAGCACGTCTTGAATTTCCAGAACATAATCGTTTTAAATGTGAAGATGTCAATGTTTGGATAACTCATATTGGAGGCTATCCTAATAGATATGATATTAGAGTAAGGGAAAGGATTAAACAAAATCCGCCAGATCTTTTTATTTCTGGTCATTCACATATTTTAAAAGTAATGTCGGACAAAAAACTGAATCTATTATATATGAATCCTGGTGCAATAGGTAAATATGGAATTCATAATGTGAGGACGATGCTTCGCTTTGAAATTGATGGGAATAAAATTCAGAATTTGGAGGTTATTGAAATTAAAAGATAGAGAAACAAAAACCCAAAGTTTTCACTTTGGGTTTTCTCGCACTAATACTACTAAGATGATAGGTTTATCTTAATCGATCTACAGATTTTACGAGATCTTCATCCTTTTTTATGGCTTTATTGGCTAAAACCAAAAACACGATAGAAAAAATAGGTAGAAGCATCCCAATACCTTTCTCTGAAACATACGTTTCTCCAGATAGATTTAGTGATCGATACACAAATAATCCTAGTAAAATAAAGTTTAATATGATGTTTAGACGTCCCAAAACAAATTGAGTTTGCCTGTTTTTATATTTAAAAATTGCAATAAACGCTAAAGCTGCTGAACCCAAAAATAAGCCTAAATACAACAAATCTTCTTTAGCATAAAATTCAACCTCATTTAAAGTTGTCCATAAATGAAACACAAAAATTAATCCACCAGAGATAACAGCTGAAATAAGTAAGTATATAGTTTGTATTCTTTGCAGCATTTTTATTTATTGAAGCACAAAAATAATAGTTTCTTTTTTATTCCTTTTATAAATTAAAAATAAAGTTGTATAATTGCATGATAAATGTACAACACCCTAATGTTGTACAATATAAAATCTTCAATAATAACATAATCGATTTTTCCCTGGTATTCCATTTAGAAAACATTGAAAAATTTTATGTCGCAATTAAACTAATTATTCAATTCAACAATGTTTGAAATTTCACAATTAAAAGAAAAGAAGCTACCTGAATTACAGGACATAGCAAAGCAACTTAATGTTTCAAAGTTTCGTTCGCTAAAAAAATTAGATTTAGTATATCAAATATTAGATCATCAAGCTGCAAATCCTACAACACCAAGTGTTAACAAGGATGAGCGAAGACCTCCAAGACAAAAAAGAGAACGTGTACAAAAACCCAGAGAAGGTAATACACAAAGAACTATGGACTTTAAAGAAAATCCAAAACCACAAGTTCAAAACACTAACAAAAGCTCTAAAGACGATAGAACAAAAACAGAAGCTCCAAAAGACAAGCAAAACCGTCCTCAAACAGCACAAAATACTCACCAAAAGGATACTAAAAGTCAACAACAAAGAGACAATAAAAATCGTCCTCCTCAAAAAGACAATAAAACACAATCGAATACTCAAAATAAGAGTAGCCAACAACACAAAGAAAATAAACCTCAAGACAACAGAAACCAAGGCAATAATGGAAATAAAGATAGCAGAAATCGCTATCGTGAACCAGATTTTGAATTCGATGCCATAATTGAAAGTGAAGGCGTTTTAGACGTTATGCAAGATGGTTATGGCTTTTTGCGATCTTCAGATTATAACTACTTATCGTCTCCAGATGATATTTATGTGTCTCAATCTCAAATTAGACTTTTTGGATTAAAAAAAGGAGATACTGTTCTTGGTAATGTTAGACCTCCAAAAGAAGGTGAAAAATATTTTCCACTTATTAAAGTTATAAAAATTAATGGTTTAGACCCTCATGTTGTAAGAGATCGGGTTTCATTCGAACATCTTACTCCACTTTTTCCACAAGAAAAATTTAATCTTGCCGAAAGACAAAGCACAATCTCAACACGAATTATAGATTTATTTGCGCCTATCGGAAAAGGACAACGTGGTATGATTGTATCACAACCAAAAACAGGTAAAACCGTATTGCTAAAAGAAATAGCAAATGCTATTGCTGCGAATCATCCTGAAGTTTATCTAATGATTTTACTCATTGATGAACGACCTGAAGAAGTTACAGATATGCAAAGGTCCGTTGATGCGG